>NZ_JAJAFU010000008.1 GCF_020480685.1 Deferrivibrio essentukiensis | reverse complement strand
ATTGTTGCATTTAAGTAATAAGGAATTTTATCGATTGCGTAAGGAGTGGTTTAATTATGTTAAGCCCTATCTTAATGATGAGCAATTAAATAAGGTAGGTAAATGGGAAGAAAATTTAGAGAAAAGAAAGTTAAATAAGGAACAACGATTTTATTTGGAGCCTTGGCAGGTAAGGGAGTTTGAAGAGTTAGAGCAGGAGATGGAGAGGAGAGGATATATATCTTTTGATAAAGCCAAAGACGTTAGGAGTTTTAAGGCATCAGCTAAGTTTTTAGGTGTTAAAGTTTTAGAATATTTGAAAGGTAATAAGGTGGATGCGTTAGTTAAGTTCTTACGTTTGTTTAATGCAGAAATTAAAAGTAAAGAAACGAAAAGCGGCAGGGTAAGACATTATTTGAATCTGCCCTATAAGGATAAGAGGAAAGAGGGTATTCGATTTGTAGATGTTAGGATTGATAATTTAACTCCAGAATTAAGAGAAGTGTTAGATGGAGTCTATAGGATTTATAGAGAAAATAGAAACATTGAGGAAAGAGCAGGTGCGGTTAAAAAAGGAAATACCGCTACTAAAGAGCAGGAAAATCCAATTGATAAAGGAAATACAACTATTAGAGGACAAGAAAAGCCAATTAATAAAGGATATCAAGGAATAGGAACAGAAGAAAGAGTTAATAGTAGAAGACAGGAGTCAAGCAAATGCTCAATGGAATTTAGAGAACAACAATCACAACGAACAAGTGCACAAAGAATTACCAAAAATAGTAAAAACCTTAGGAGTCCTAATTTTTTTGATAATACTAATCATGGTGATAAAAAAAATAGGAAAAATAATGTTAAAAATAATTTTGATTTAAATAACTATTTTATTGTTATTTGGAATCCTCAGAAAAAAGAAAAAATTCATTTAGAAATTGGCAAAGTAATTGATGTAGATTTTGGAGTGAAAATAAGCATGATTAATGAAAATTCTGCATTGATTCAAGGCGGTACAGCTCAAACACAAGCCGTAATAGCTATAAAATTGGCAAAAAAATTAAAATGGAAAGGTATTTCAACTAACTCTGATGACAAAGAATTTATCAAGCATTTAGTGAGTTATGCTAAGAAAAATAATATAAAATTCGTACCTAAGAATGATTTTCAAAAGGAAATTTTAATGGCAAATGAACTTGCTGATAATTCAGGTAATGTTTTTGGACCAACACTATAGGTAAATATTATTCTTCACCTACTTCAAATATATCAGGAAATTGCCAGTCCATCAATTTACAGAGCTTGTAAAAATTTTTCATACTAATATTACCTTCACCATTAAGAATTTTTTGAGCGGCATCAGCACTCATAACTTTTCTTAATGAAACTGAATTATGGTTTTTCCTTATTTGTTCTAAATATTCTGGTTTAATTTTGAACTGCATAATTATATTATACTCTTCAAAAAATTTATTTCAATAAAAAAATTGTTGACATTGTCGGTAAAGCGACTATTATATTAATGTCGGATATACGACAAGTTGTGGTTGTAAAGAATAGGCAAAAATGTAAGCTTTAATTTTGTCTTTTTAATATTTGTAAGCGGAGGTATTGAAATGGTTGATTGTATTTTCAAAGTAAAATTAATTGAATTTAACGATAGGAATTGTCACCTTTTTTTGAATAATAAAGAAGGTGCCATAAATGGATTGGCTGATTTAACTATTGCTAGTAATATTAGAAAAAATGATATAGTAAAAGTTACGGCTGAAGTAATTGATGAAAGAAGTTTAAAAATTATTGAACTGCAAAAATTATCAAATATAAATTATGAAACTGCTATAAATGTTTACTCTGCAGTATGGCCATACCAAGAAAAATATGATGAATTTATAAATATATTGCTAAGTATAAACGACTTATATTGTAGATATATTATAAGAAACCTTTTTTTGTCTCATAGTATTATAAATAAGTTTTTTTATATTGGCGCGTCTATTAATCCAAATAATCATCATTTTAGAAAATTTGGCTTATTCTTACATAGTTATGAGGTTATGAAATATGGCCTTTTTGATATAGAAATGTTAAATTTAACTGCCGAAGATAGGGATATTTTTATTACTGCTTCATTATTTCATGATATTGGAAAATGCTTGGATGACGTAATGCTTATTAATGGACATAAGCAAGCATCTGTAAATATCCTTAATTATTGTGCATCAAGGATTAATGATAGACTAAAGGTTATGAGAATTATCAATGCAATACTTCATACTCATAGCTATGATTATGATTTTAAAAAATCACATATTGGAATAATATTAAAAAATGCTGATATAAGAAGTGCTCAATATAATAAGACAATGGTTAAAGCTAGTAATTATTAGTAGGATAATTTGATAAAAATTAATAAAAATTACTTTTTTTTTTAAAAAAAATTAAAATTCATGTTATATATACTTTACAAGTAAATTTCGTAAGGAGGTAACATGAATAATATTAGCGAAAATATCGACTATTTAAGTTATGAAGAATTATCTCTAATTTTACATTTGAAGGTTTGCACTTTAAGAAAGTGGATGGTGGACGGTAAATTTAAACCGGGTAGAGATTATATCAAGTTAGGTAAAGCAAAAAAATCTAAAGTTTTATTTAAAAAGGATATTATAAATAGAATTGATAAGATTGCGAAATTTTGATACTATTTTAAGAAAATATAAAGGTTGAAAATTGAGAAAAACTGTAAAAGTTAGAACAGATAAAGGAAAGCTTTTATTAGATTTTTATTACAAAAATGTTCGATGCAGGGAATATCTCGGAATTGACAATACGAAACAAAATTGGCGATTTGCTGAACGTTTAGCAAGTGAAATAGAGCAAAAGATTTTGTTAGATACTTTAGATTATGTGGAGTATTTTCCTGAAAGTAAAAAGTTGGAATTATTTGGTATAAGTAGAAAAAAAGAATATTTATTTAGTGAGTACGCCAATAAATGGTACAACACACAATTAAAAAAATATGAAGCTAGCTTAATATCGAAAAGTACATTAAAGCAATATGAATACGGAATTAATAAAATTAAACTTACAGGTTTTTATTTTAAAAAAGTTGATGATATTAAAAAAAAGGAAATTGAAGAATTTATAATTGATTTGAAAGCTAAAGGGCTAAAATCAAAATCAATTAATAATATTTTAACACCTATCCGTTTAATTTTTAACAGTATGTACGAAGAAGAATTGGTTAATGATAATATTATGTTAAAAATAAAAAACATTAGACAGGAAAAAGTCGATATAGACCCATTTAATAGGGAAGAAGTTTTAAGGTTTTTAGAATACTCAAAAAATAAATATCCTGAAACATATCCTTTAATTGCAACAATGGTATTTACTGGTATGCGTGTTAGCGAAGTATTAGGGATGAAATGGGAAAATATAGATTTTAACGATAATACTTATACAGTTAAAAGTGTCATTGTAAAAGGCGAAATAAAGGAGACAACAAAAACAGTTGAAAGTAAAAGAGTAATTAACTTACCTGATATTTTGGTAGAAATTTTAAAAAAACATAAAACTAATACTTTTTTAAAAAGTGAATTTGTATTTTTAAATCGTTACAACAAGCCTTTTACAAAAACTGCTAATATAAATAAAGTTTACTGGAAACCTATGTTAAATAAATTAGGGATTAGGTATAGAGAAATCAGACAATTAAGACACACACATGCAATTTTAAGTATTCTTGCAGGTGATAACCCGCATGATATAGCTAAAAGATTAGGGCATTCTAATTTATTAACCTTTTTTAATAGATATGCAAAATATTTGAAAGATTATCAAAATGAATCCAAATTACAAAATTATATTTTTGCAGAATACTGTCAGAATTTGAATATTAAAAATTCTAAATAATTAATAAATAACGATGAAAATAATCGGGGCGACTGGATTTGAACCAGCGACCACACCCACCCCAAGGGTGTACGCTACCAAGCTGCGCCACGCCCCGAAAATTTTAGTAGGGTGTTTATAGCAAAATAAAAAATTAAATCAATTATTTTTTCAAATATATTTTTTATTTTTATATAATTTTTGACAGAACGTTACAAAAGCTTTAGCTTAATTAAGCTTTTATGCAGGCTTTTATAAAAGTTTTAAGGTTTTTGCTTGAGCAAAACGTATCGTTAATTTCTACCCTTTGACATCTAAGCATTAACCTATCTAAATTATCTTGAATTCCGTACATTTTATCACCTGCTATAGGGTGGCCTATATGACTAAGCAGAGCCCTTATTTGATGACGTGTTGCTTCTTCAACAGTTACTTTTACAAGTGTAAATTCATTAAAATACCTTATAGGCTCTATCGCTGTTCCTTTCCCTGTCAGCTTATCAGACACTTTTACTTTTTTTCTTTTTTCTGCATCTATTTTGTTAAAAAGTGTAACCGGCTTGTCAAATTTTCCATGGATAAGGGCAAGATACTTTTTTTCGATAAACTTTATATTTAGATTTCTCGATATTGCAGGAATTACTCCGTCAGTTTCATAATCAAGTCTTGAGATAAGTGTAAAATCCGGAAAATGTTCATCGATTATATCTGAAATAGTGAGTTTGTCTTCGAGTCGTATTCTTTCGGTGTGCATAAAGGGTGGTTTGTATAAAAAAACAATATTTTTATTAAAAGTTATTAGAAAGTCGTGCAAATTGTATGCTGTTTTTTCAGTCTGTATATTTAGTGTTATATCAAAAGAAGATAGTAGCTCAGAATCTGACTTTACTATCTTTTCATTAATAGCTACTAATCCTTCCTTTATATACCTTTTAGCGAGTCTCTTCGAAATATTATATTTTTTACTAATTACGTCACTTATTTTCATAATAACTTGTAGATTATGTAAAAGATTATGGGTGTAAATATTGCTGTTGCTATTCCATTAAGGCATATTGCAAGAGAGCTTGTTGCACCTTCAAGTTCACCTTCTTCAAACGCCCTTGCAGTACCAATCCCGTGGGATGCACTACCAATTGCAAGCCCTATAGCAACTTTGCTTTTTATCCCGGTAATTTTTAAAAAAGCCGGCCCGATTACTGCACCAAGAACACCTGTGGCAATTACGATAGCCGCGGTGAGGGATGGTATTCCGCCTATTTTCTCAGCAATACCCATTGCAATGGGCGTTGTTACAGATTTTGGAGCAATTGATGCTACAACAGCTTTTGATGCACCCAAAATTTTTGCTGTGAAGGCAGCAGAGAGTATCCCAACAACACTGCCAACAACAATTGAAATTATTATAGAAACACCCCTTTTTTTTATCTCTTCAAATTGAAGATACAATGGTACGCCAAGAGCGACAACGGAAGGGCCCAAGAAAAAACTTATAATTTTAGCACCACTAAAATATGTTTGATAGTCAAGGTTTATCAGTTTTAAAATTGCTATCAGAGATGTTATGGATAAAAGTACTGGATTAAACAGTATAAACTTAAATTTGTTATAAAGCATTGTGGAAAAATAAAAAACCATAAAAGTAACCATTATGGCAAAAATCGGAGAATTAATCAGCTCTTTCATTATTATTCCTATCCAAAGTTTGTTGAACTTTTCCTACCGCATATAAAACAGCCAGTGTACTAAAAATATATGAAAACAAAATTGGTATAAGCTCTGTTTTAATAAGGTCAAAGTATATCATTATCCCTACACCCGGAGGAACAAATAGGAATGCCATATTTTTGACAAGTATGTCTGCTGCAGGTTTTACAGAATTTAATTTAATGATTTCAATTTTTAATGATATTGTCAGCAATACCATCCCTATTACATTTCCCGGTATCGGAATTTTTGTAAGATAGGTTATGCTATCACCCAAAAACAAAAAAAGAAAAATAATCGTAAGACCCTGTATCATATACCTAATTTATCATTTCGCTAAGGATAATACAACTAAAATTTCAAGTTGGGTTGCTAACGGTATGCATTTGTGGTATATATTTATAAAAGGAGGTGAGATAGATGGCAGAAGAGATTAAAGGTGGCTGTGCCAGACCAACTGGCGGCCCGGTGGGTGAAGAGCCTAAACAGGGAATTGAACAAGAATCTTTAAGTAGCAATGTGGAGGTGAGAAAAATGATAATGGTAGGGCAAAAAGCTCCAGATTTTGTGGCACCGGGATATTTCAAAGGTGAATTTGTTAATATTAAATTGTCAGACTATCTCGGAAAATGGGTTTTACTGTGTTTTTATCCGGGAGATTTTACATTTGTCTGAGCGACGGAACTTTCTGCGGTCGCAGAAAAATATGATGAATTTAAAAAATTAGGTGTTGAAGTTTTGTCAATGAGTATTGACAGTATGTTTGTTCATAAGATGTGGAATGATTATGAATTGAAAAAAATGATAAATAAAGACATCCCTTTCCCTATGCTTTCTGATGCGGGGGGCAAGGTTGGCACGGTATATGGAGTTTACGATGAAAATGCAGGGGTCGAGACAAGAGGAAGGTTTATTATCGACCCAGATGGAGTAATCCAGGGTTTTGAGGTATTGACCCCTCCTGTAGGGAGAAATGTAAGCGAAACACTCAGGCAGGTACAAGCTTTTCAGCTTGTAAGAAATTCTAAAGGGACTGAGGCAACCCCTTCAGGCTGGAAGCCCGGTAAGCAGACTTTAAAACCCGGACCTAATCTTGTAGGTAAAGTCTGGGAAGCTTGGAAAGTAGATGAAGCCTTTGACTAAAATAAAAACAATAGGCCCCTTATTATATTAGGGGCCTTTAACGTTCTGATAAAAGGGAGTTCAGCTATTTTCTATTTAAATATATAGATAAAAGTTGCTCCTCAATATGAACTTATGGTAAGTTCAAGCCTCTAGCTATATAAAGTAAAAAAGGGGTAATTTAGGTTTGAGACGAATTATTGCATTAATATTTGCATATTTTTTCTTATTACTTGGCATAATTGGTATGTTTTTGCCTGGGCTACCAACAGTGCCTTTTCTTTTGTTGACTGCATGGTTTTCTTCAAAAGGCTCTGAGCGTCTTCACAATTGGTTGTATTCACATCCGAGTATAGGTAAAATTCTTAGGAATTGGAAGGAGTATAGAGCAATCTCTAGAAAAAGCAAAGTGTTAGCTGTTTTGATGCTTATTTTTAGTTTAGCAGTTATATATAAAAGCTACAGCAATAAAGTTGCTCTATTATGTTTTACAATTTTATTTGCATTTATTGGTTTTTATCTGATTAGCAGACCTGAGCCAAATATTAATTAAAACTTTATTCCTCTTTCAGTTAATATAATTTGATTGTTGATAAATAAAATATTTTTAGTATTATATCTGTTGAGGTGTGCTATGAAAGTTTTAATAACAAATGATGATGGAATATATTCAAGAGGGATATTTTCCCTATATGAGGCTTTTTCTAAAATAGCTGAAGTAACGATTGTTGCTCCAATTACAGAGCAGAGCGCGGTTGGGCATGCTATTACAATTACTTTGCCTTTGAGAGTACACGAAGTATATAGAAAAGATAACTTTTTCGGCTATGGGGTTAACGGCACTCCTGCTGATTGTGTGAAACTGGCTTTTTCAGACATATTAACCACTAAGCCTGACCTTGTAATTTCTGGAGTAAATAGAGGTGCTAATCTTGCTTCAAATGTGATATACTCCGGTACTGTTTCTGCTGCGACAGAAGGTGCTATGATGGGCGTCCCATCCCTTGCCGTGAGCCTTGCTTCTGTGGAATATAATGATTATTCAGTTGCTGCGGAATTTGCCGTATTTTTTGCCAAAAAGGTTTTGAAATACAAATTTGAAAATGGAACATTGTGGAATATAAATGTGCCCCCTCTGAAAAAAAGTGAAATTAAAGGGTGGAGGTATGCTGTGCAAGGTAAGACCAAATATCTTGATACTTTTGAAAAAAGGGTAGACCCTCGTGGAAATACATATTACTGGCTTACCGGGGAGAGAGTAATTGTGCGCACATCTGAGGAGAGTGATGATTACCTCTTGGAAAAAGGCTACATTACTGTAACACCTATAAAATATGATTTAACAGATTGCGAACTTTACAAAAGACTAAAAGAGGAAGAGGATAGCTATGAATTTAATTAAAAAACTTATTGTTATTTTGGTAGTTTCATTGTCTCTGTTTTTAATAGGGTGTGAAGGATGCTCTGACTCTAACCCGACATCACCAGAACAAACTCAAAACTAAAATGGGTAGGTTGTTACTTTCACTTTTAATAATATTTTTGTGTTCTTCAAATATTTTTGCCGGCGTGGAAATATCTGATTTTTCTTTTATAGGAAAAGAAGTTACAAATTTTAATATTCGCCCGGTTTATAAAAACATAAGTGTTGATTTTAAAAATATTAAAGCGTTTGATACTTATATAGACAAACTAAATTTTGAGGTAAACGATATCTCAAAAGATGATTATTCTACAAAAGAGCCCGGATTTATGTTTTCCGGGGATTTTGGTACGGCAATAAGCTCTGCATTTATTGGCTCTCGAGCATACAGAAACTATCTTGCCAAGATGTATCTTAGAAAGGATTATTTGAAAGTTATTGAGGGCTTTGAAAAATATGAAGATAAGTTAACAGGTTCGGATTTTAAGGATGAATGTACTTTTTTGTATGCCATCTCTCTGATGAGTGTCGGGTATTATGATAAATCTTTGAATTATTTATCAGATTTGGCGACAAGAGATAACCAATTTGGAAATCTCGCTCAAGAATACTTATTTGACTACTATAAAGAGATGTCTCAAAATGAAAAGATAATAGAGCTTGCAAGCAAATATTCAAAACTTACGCCATATTCACTTTATATTTATATTGATACACTTTTTAAACTCGACAAGTATGAAGAAATTGTTAATGTTATAGATAATTATATTGATTTGGCAGATAGTTATCCTTTTTTTTATGATTATTACTTCTACAGCAAATACATTTTAAAAGATTTTGAAAGTATCCTAAAAAATACTAACAAAGGGACAAAAAATTCATACCCTGTTTTTATCGACATTTATCTTAGTAAAGGTGAGCATTCAAAGGCTTTTGAATATATTGAACGACTTGATGATAATGAGCTTAAAAGTTTTTTTACTGTAAAAAGTAAAATTTATATGGGGGATTATCTTGAGGCTTTGTCAGATTTAAAAAATATAAAAAGTGAAAATTATCTATCCAATCTGTTTTTTGAATTAATGTCGAAGGCTTTTCCTAATATTGAAGTGTCATTACTTGACAAATTTAATTTCAAGGATTCATATAACATAGATTATAAAAACTTTTATAAAGGTTTATTGTTTTTAAAAAAGTCAGATTATCTAAGCGCTGCTTCAAGTTTTGAAAAAATAACTTTTAATGAATTGTTGTTGTTGAATAGTTACTATTACAAGGGGTTGGCATATTTTTATGTTAACAAGGATTTGGCTGAAGTCAATCTGAAAAGATTTATTTTGGAAGGGAAGGATAAACAAAAATTAGATTCTGCAAGGTATTTGCTCGGGCAGATTTATCTTAACAGAAATCAGACAGACACGGCGTTAATTGTGCTTGAAAGTTGCAGCACTTTCTACTGTGAAGAGCTGAAAGGGGAGATTTTTATAATAAATAAAGAGTATGATGTTGCCCTTGAATATTTGAAAAATGTTGAAACTGATAGAGGTAATTATCTTAAAGGCGTTATAGCTTTTAATAGGAAAGATTATGAAAGTGCTTTAAAATACGTGAAAAAGATAAAAAAAAGTGACATAGAAACAGATTATCTTTTAATGTCAATTTATTTTAAGCTTAACCGCCCTGATGCTGCACGAGCTATTGTAGAAGAGTATAAAAATAACAAACAATTTTTTGACTCGGCTGTGAATTATTATTTTTTAAAAGGTGACTATGAAAGGGTATTATATCTTTTAGATTCTACAAACTACAAAGATGACAACTATTTATTACTCAGAGGTAAGTCACTTTATTCTTTAAAAAAGTACAAAGAAGCCGAATCGATATTTTTTGATTTGCTCAATAGAGACAAATATGTTTATGACTCAATTTTTGGAATAATCAATATTAAAAGGGTCAAAGGTGATAGTGAAAAATATGTGGATGAGATTTTCAAGCTTATAAAGGACAGAAATTTTGACAGGAAGGGGCAGCTTGTCATAGAGCTTGCCAAGGAAAGTGTAAACCAGAATAATCTTCAAAGTGCGATTTACATTTTAAACTATTATTTTGATAATTTTTCTGAGGCAAAAAATAACAAGGACGCATATCTGTTAAGAGGGGACATCTTTAAAAAGCTTGGTAGATTTAATGAGTGTATTAAGGACACGGAATATTTGATTAGAAAATTTTTGGATAATGATGATGCATACCTCTTGCAGGCAGAGTGTTATGAGTCTTTGGATAAGGCAAAGGCTATTGGTGTGTATGAGAAACTTATTGGTAATAAAAGATTTGACATTTTAAGTAAAAAAAGACTTTTAAACCTTTATGAAAATCCTGACAAGATTATTCAAGTTGCCAATAGTTTTGTTGAAGAGGACAAGTTAGTTTATCTTGAGGGGATTAAAAAGGCACTAAAATTCGTTGGCGACAATAAAAATATTTTAAACTACAAGGGTGAGATAGATAATCTTATTGATTCTGAAATAAAGGGTTATGTTTTGGCCGGCATTTATTTTAATTCGTTATATCTTTATTATCAAAATGATTTTAAAAATTCTGTCAAATACTCAATGAAAGCCTATTATCTGGACAAAAACTCAGAATTTAGTAAACTTTCTCTTGAGAATGCAATCAGAAGTTATACCGCATTAGGCAATAAAGCAAATGCTGAAAAGGTTAAAAAAATATTAAAAGATTTAAAATAGGGGGTCTTGATGTTTGAAATAATTCAAAAAGGCGGGGTCTTGATGTACCCGATAATTTTTCTTTCTGTGTTGTCTCTGGCAATATTTCTTGAAAGATTATTTTCTCTTCGTACTGAAAAGTATGTCCCGTCAATGTTTATGGAAAAAATGCACGCTTTCCTGAAAGCAAAATCTTATGAAGATGCAAGGTCACTATGCGATTTAAAGCCTTGTGCCATAGGTAATATATCAAAAAGTATGCTTAATAATCTCGATCTGCCTATTTCAAGGTTAATGGAGCTTGTGGAAGAGACGGGAAGGTTTGAGTCTCGTAAATTAGATAAATTTTTACCTACACTGCAGACTATTGCCACCGTTTCCCCCCTTCTCGGACTTCTTGGTACAGTTATAGGTATGATTAAGACATTTATAGTTATCTCTCAACAAGGGATAGGAAATGCTCAGGCTCTTGCAGGTGGTATTTCCGAAGCCCTATTGACTACAGCTGCGGGGCTTTCTGTTGCTATCCCTACAGTTATTTTTTATCATATTGTCAGACATAGGTCAGAGAAGATATCAAACGAACTTGAGATAGCAGCATCAGGCATAGTAAATTTAGTTTTTAAAGAGGAATAATATGAAGTTTAAGGAAAGTTCCAAAGATAAAGGGCTTGAGATAAACCTTACCCCTCTTATAGATGTTGTATTTTTGCTTTTAATTTTCTTTATGGTGTCGACTACATTTGTCTACACAAACTCATTAAAGGTAAATCTTCCTAAAGCTAAAGGGGAATCGGTTGAGACTCAAAAGAATGTAAATGTTTCGGTTACAAAAGCAGGTGCGCTGCTTATAAACGGTAAAGAGGTATCAAAAATTGCCTTTAAGAGTAAAATAAAAAATCTTTACAGTGAAAACCCTAATGCCACTATTATTATTCAGGCGGATAAGGATAGCAAACACGGTGATGTGGTTTTTGTTATGGATGAGAGTAAAAAAGCGGGTTTTGACAGGTTTGCAATTGCAGCTGAGGAAGAATGATAGGAAGCCGAGGCTTTTTTTTAATATTTTTGACTGTATCTTTGATATTCCATATGGCATTGCTTTACGTGCTACCATCTTTTAATATAGATATTTCAGCCAATATTGAAAAAATCATTGATGTTGAGTTTGTTAAGACTCCAAAAGTAAAAACAGAAAATATTAAAAACAAGGAAACTAAGCCGAAAGAGATGTCAGCTTACGACTTAGCCAGTAAAATATTAAATGAAAGTTTTGATAATCAGAAAACTCTCCCCCCTGATGTGAAGCTTCCGGAGTTTGATTCAAAAGAAAAGATAAATCTTGACAGAAAAGAAGAAAATATTGCCTCGCCTGCTTATAAGCCTGAAAATACTAATATTGATGTTTCTTCCGAATTAGAAAATAAAACGGGGGTCAGCAGCACTGAGATTGCAGCGGAAACCAACGAAAGTAACAGTGATTTTTTCAAGATTGAATCAAGCTCGGTAAGGGTAAGAAAACCTATATTTATCCCAAGTATGCCCGATTATTCACTTGAAAATGATACGGAAGTAAAAATACAATTTTATGTTGACTTTAAAGGGAATCCGTTAAAGATTACCTTTTTAACTGCTACGGACAGTTATATAGAAAAGCTGTCAACAGATTTTGTTTCAAGGCTTAAATTTGAGCCGGCAGGCTCTCAGGGGCAGCTTGACAAGGCTGTAATTACACTATTTTTTAAGGTGAAATAATGGATTTGAATATTCGTGAAATTGTAAGTGATAAGATTAAAAAAAATGGAAAGATGACTTTTAGAGAATTTATGGATATAGCCCTTTATTACCCTGGGTTAGGATACTACCAGAAAGAGAATCCCTTTGGGCAACAGGGAAGTTTTTATACGTCTGTGGATGCTTCAGAATCATTTGGGAAAAGCATTGCTAAAGGGATTTTTAAATCTATTTCACAGTTAAATCTTGAGCCAAATCTTTGTGAGATGGGTGCAGGCAGTGGTCTTCTTGCTAACGATATTTTAAATTATTTCAAAGAGAGTGAGCCGAATTTTTATGAGAATATGACTTATACCATAATTGAGAAAAGTGACTATTTGATAAACTTTCAACGAGAAAACCTCAAAGAGCATTTGGATAAACTGCAGTGGAAATCATTTAAAGAGTTAAATAATTTTAATGGTGTATTTTTCTCAAATGAGTTGGTTGATGCGTTCCCCGTGCATAGGATTATAAGTATAGGCGGTGAAATAAAAGAGCTTTATGTGATTGAACATGAAGGCAAATTTACATTTTATCCTGACAACTTATCAACTGCTGAATTAAGTGAATATTTGGATACCTTAAATATCAGATTAATAGACAAACAGATTGCCGATATTAACCTTGACAGTGTAGTTTGGATAAAGGATGTGGGGAATAAAATTAATAAGGGATTGGTAATAACTATTGATTATGGTTTTATGGCTGAGCAGTTATATGCACCTTTTAGAATGGATGGAACGGTTACTTGCTATTTCAAACATACTCAAAATAATGATTTTTTTGAAAGGATAGGATTTCAGGATATTACCGCATTTGTAGATTTTTCTGCATTAAAATATTACGGTGAAAAGTCAGGTTTAGATTTTGTTAATTTTTTCCCGCAATGGACTTTTTTGATTGCAAGTGGAATCATGGATGAATTTGACAATAAAAATATGACTGACCTGCAAAGGGCATCTCTTAAATCTTTAATTATGCCTGAAGGGGGGTTTGGAACAAACTTTAACGTTCTTATCCAATCAAAAGGGGTTATTTGTAAAAGTGATTTTTTGTATAAAAAAACTTCTTTTCAGCTTTTAAGTGAGCTGACTGAGAGATTGAGCTAAAGATTTTAAAAGTTGTATTCCGGTATTTATTCTCTTACAGCCATAAAAAAGGTGTGGATAAAAAATTTCTTGGTTGAAGTTTGATTTTTTTCTTAGTAATATCTTAGTTTGACAATATATAATTTGGAGGATTTTTATGTATTACGATGCATCAAAAATTGAGAATAAATGGCAGAAAAAGTGGGAGGAAAATAAGGTATTTAAAGTATCTTACGATAAAAGCAAACCAAAATACTATTGTCTTGAGATGTTTCCTTACCCGTCAGGGAAGATTCATATGGGGCATGTAAGAAACTATGCAATCGGTGATGTGGTCGCAAGGTTCAAGAAGATGAATGGATTTAATGTACTTCATCCGATGGGTTGGGATGCATTTGGCCTACCGGCAGAAAATGCTGCGATTAAAAATAAAATTCATCCTGCCAAATGGACATATTCAAACATAGATTATATGAGGGCACAACTAAAGCAGTTGGGGCTTTCGTATGACTGGGACAGAGAGCTTGCTACATGTGATCCTGAATACTACAAATGGGAGCAGCTTGTATTTTTAAAAATGTTTGAAAAAGGGCTTATTTATAGAAAAAAATCCACCGTCAACTGGTGCGAGGATTGCAATACTGTTTTAGCAAACGAGCAGGTAGAGGATGGAAGATGCTGGAGATGTTCAAGTAATGTAACAATGAAGGAGATAAACGGCTGGTTTTTCAAAATTACCGATTACGCTGAAGAGTTATTGGAATATACTTACAAACTTACTGATTGGCCTGAAAAAGTTTTGACAATGCAGAGAAACTGGATAGGCAAATCATACGGTGCAGAAATAGATTTTGAGGTAAAAGATTTTGAACAGAAAATTACCGTTTTTACTACAAGACCGGATACTTTATATGGTGCTACTTTTATGCTTTTAGCTCCTGAACATGAGATGGCTAAAGAACTTATAAAAGGGACTGAATATGAAGAGGAAGGGCTGAAATTTATAAACAGTATTCTTAAAGATGACAAAATCAGCAGGGCAGCTGACAATAAGGAGAAAAAAGGATTTTTTACCGGAAGATATGTATACAATCCTTTGACTAAAAAAGAGATTCCTGTGTATATCGCAAATTATATATTGATGGATTACGGGACTGGTGCTGTTATGGCAGTGCCGGCACACGATCAGAGGGACTTTGAATTTGCAAGAAAATATAACCTTGATATTGTGGTGGTGATAAATCCTGAAGGGGAAAGTTTAAATCCTGCCGATATGCAAGAGGCTTACACCGGCCCTGGAGTGATGATTAATTCCGGTAAATTTGACGGGATTACAAACGAAGAAGCAAAAAGTAAAATTACGGAATTTCTTGAAGAGGAAAATATAGGTAAGAAAACAGTTAATTACAGACTTAGGGATTGGGGGATATCAAGACAGCGTTATTGGGGAGCACCTATCCCCGTAATTCACTGTAAAAAATGTGGTATTGTCCCTGTGCCTGAATCTGACTTACCTGTAAGACTCCCTTTGGATGTTGAATTTACAGGGAGTGGCAATCCTCTTGAAACATCTTCCGAGTTCAAACATGTTAAGTGTCCACTATGTGGAATTGATGCGGAAAGGGAAACTGATACTATGGATACATTTGTGGAGTCTTCATGGTACTTTTTAAGATATTGCTCTCCAAAATGCGATACCGATATATTTGACAAGACTGAGGCTGAGTATTGGATGAATGTTGACCAATATATAGGTGGCGTAGAGCATGCCGTTATGCACCTTTTATATGCGAGGTTTTATACGAAGGTGCTAAGAGATTTGGGTTTTGTTAATATCGATGAGCCTTTTGAAAGACTCCTTACTCAAGGTATGGTCTGCAAAGAAACTTATTCTTGCAAAAAAGACGGATGGCTATTCCCTGAAGAGGTCGAAGACGGAAAATGTAAGCTTTGCGGTGGGGAAGTTGCTATAGGCAGAGTTGAAAAGATGAGTAAGTCTAAGAAAAATGTTGTTGACCCGGATGCATTAATCAAGAAATATGGGGCAGATACAGCAAGACTTTTCAGTTTATTTGCAGCACCACCTGAAAAAGACCTTGAGTGGAGTGAGCAGGGGGTTGAAGGCTGCTTTAGATTTTTAAACAGAGTGTTTAGGCTGTTTTCAAATAATTTAGAATTGATTAGGCAAGATATTAATGCGGCAGATGATGGAAGCAAATTAGCAAAAGAGATTTTATATCATATGAATGTAACAATAAAAAAAGTAACAAGTGACATTGAAAAGTTTCAGCTTAATACTGCTGTTGCTGCTATTATGGAGTTGACAAACAATCTTTATTTAATTGAGCCAAAACTGTCAACCAATTATGAAAAGATGTTGTTTAGAGAATGTTTGTTAAGTATGGTGAAACTTTTGACTCCATTTACACCTCATATGTGTGAGGAGTTATGGCAGCTTGTAGGCAAGTCAGGATTTGTTTCGCAAGAAAGCTGGCCTGCATATGAAGAAAAGTATACTGTTAAGGATGAAGTTACTCTTGCAATACAGGTAAATGGTAAGGTAAGGGCTGAAATAACGCTTCCTCGGGACGTGGATAAAGATACAGCAATTAGTGCTGCTAAAGGCAATGAAAAAATCATGGGTTATCTCGAAGGGAAGACTATAGTCAAAGAGATATATGTACCTCAAAAACTTATAAGCCTTGTGATTAAATAGATATGAAAAAGTTATTAATACTATTGGCTATTTTTGTCAGCGCCTGCGGATACAGATTTGCAGGCGTTGATTTTGCATCAGGAGAGGCAAAGTATAAATTTTATGTATCTGAGATTAAAAATAGCTATTTTGAGTCCGATTATCTGTCTTTATTAAGTGACGAAGTAAACGATTTTTTCAGCAAGTATGGTATGCTGGCTGAGCAAAATAAGGCTGATTATATTATTAAGTTTGACCTCATTAGCGCCAAAACTGAGTCGAGTATTACTTCCGTATCAAATCAGGCCGTAGCTTCGGATATAAATATAAAGATAAAAATTTATGTATCTGACCAAAATTCTAGGGTAGTATATGAAAAAGTTAAATCTAAAAGTGAGAGTTTTAATCTGACGGAGAATATTTCTGGCAATATTCAAAATAGGGATGATGCATTTAGAAAAGGTGTAAAAAATCTATTGTTAGACTTTAAATATGAATTTGAAAAAAGATAAAATATTAATTATTGGAAGTGACAGTTTTCATGATGAGCAGGTCGAAAAGGTATTTGAGAGGTTTGCTGACCTTGAAATAGATAAAAAAGTCTATTACGGCGATGAATTTGATTATGAGGATTTTGTTTTTTTTATATCATCACTCCCCCTTTTTAGTGATTTAAAAGTTGCTTTAGTAAAAAAAACAGAAAAACTAAAAAAAGTTGAAGACATATTAAGTACGGTTTCTAAATCTGAGTCTGTTATA
Organism: Deferrivibrio essentukiensis; assembly: GCF_020480685.1. Lineage (NCBI taxonomy): Bacteria > Pseudomonadati > Deferribacterota > Deferribacteres > Deferribacterales > Deferrivibrionaceae > Deferrivibrio > Deferrivibrio essentukiensis. Next base: position 64,216 of record NZ_JAJAFU010000008.1, on the reverse strand, counting down.
ATTTTTTTGTCTGGCGAAGAGAAAGCGGCTGCTGATTTTAAAAAATGTGAAAACATTAAAATTATCAATGAGCCGAAAAAGAATAAGTATTCAGACTTGAATTTAATATCTGATATGTTTTCGGAAATCGGTATTAAGCTCAGCAAATTGGCTGCAGAAGAAATTTATGAAATGTGTGGCAAAGACTTCGGGATTGTAAAAAATGAAGTTGAAAAATTAAAAATTTATTATGCATATAAAAAACCGGAAGGTGAAAATGAAATTTTAGAGAAGATAAGTTATGCAAAAAGTGAAAATGTATTTGACTTTATAGATAGTTTTTTTGATAAAAATAAACATAAGTGTATGAAAATTCTTGAGGGTATGACAAAAAATAATGAGAATCTTGCCCCGCTTTTTTACATGCTTTCAAAAAGGCTGATGCAGATTGCAGTGTATAAGATTAATCCGGCTTTGATTAATGAAAGACAATTTATTATGGAGAAGATTAAAAAAAATGCTGCAAACTGGAGCATTCTTGAGCTTTCCAAATGCTCAGACCTTTTTGTAAAGATAGATTATGGCTCAAAAGTAGGCATGGCTGATATCGACAATGATATTATTACCCTTTTAGGGTTGATTTAGTTTTTCCAAATAGCATAAGCTTTTTTCAGGCTTAAAAATATTTTTGTACACGATTACATTGATTATTTCCTTTAGTTCTTTCAATTTGTTACAATAATCTTTATCAATAAAATCTGCACACTTGAACTTGTCATTTGGTGATTGTATTACATAAAGCATATAAGGTATAAATCCGTCTGTAATTGATTCAGACAATGTATTTAAATGCTTCAGGCCTCTTGTTGTAGTAGCATCTGGAAAATATGCAAAGTCATTATCAAACATAGTAACATTTTTTACTTCTATAAGTGCATTTTTACCATTTTTAAGTTTTACCATAAAATCAATTCTGCTATCTTTGTACTTAAATTCCCGCTTAACAGAATGAAAACCGCTAAATTCTGATATTTCATTGTCATATATTGCAGCTTCTACAATTTTATTGACAGCTATAGTGTTTGTGTAAAACCAATGATTTTTTACCTTGATCCCTTCCATTGTATATTTTAATTTTCTTTTTTGGTTATCAGATATGCTGAAAGCAACCAAACTATCCCTTTCTAAAATGGTCTTCATAGAGCCGGTGTTTGGATTATGAAGGGTAATAACTTCATCACCAAATAAAATATCTACAAAGAATCTTTTATACCTTTTTAGAAACTTTCCAAAATAAAGTTCTTTTAACTTCAACATGTTATGCTCACTTAGCAAATAATTGCTTGCTTTTTTTTAAAAGTAGTATATTTTTTCACAAAAATCAAATTCAACTATTTGGGGTGTTTCCCCTTTCATATAAATCTGAATATTGCGCTTTGAGGTGTTTTTAGTGAAGAAAACTTTTAAAATGTATGTTAATGTAGTATTTATATTAAGCGTATCAATAGCTTTATTTTCAATGGCATTTAATTTTTATCTTGTTAGAAAAGTAAACAGTTACGTAACTTATTCTGAAAGTTTAAATAAAAAATACTCAAAGCTTCAAAATGAGCTTGAGAGTACTTTAAAATTATTAAATTTTTATCTTGATGTGCAAAGGATAAGTGAGTTAATTGAGCAGTTTGATACACAATATAGTAAGTATACAATTACAGATATAGCTTATTCTATTGTTGAGGAATCTGCAAAGAATAATCTTGACCCTTATCTTATGCTTGCAATCATAAAGACTGAAAGCTCATTTAATTATAAGTCGGTTTCAAGGAAGGGTGCCATAGGCCTTATGCAACTGCTGCCTGATACGGCATATTATATATCTGAAAAAGTTGATGATTTATTTGTAGAGAATAAGAAAGAGATATTTGACCCTGTCACAAATATCAGACTTGGAATAAATTATTACAATTATCTTTTATCCAAATTTAACGGAAATGAGGAAGTGGCTATAGCTGCTTATAATTTGGGACCAAGAAATATTTACAAATATTTAGGCAGAGGGAGACGAATCCCAAAATTTTATTACTACAAAGTTATGCAAAACTATGCAGAGTTGACTGCTCAAATTAAATCTTAGGTAGGGGCGATATGGAGATTGTTAAAAAGTGGTTTAACGAGCGAACAGCTTCTTTAACAATTGAAAATCTTGAAAAGAATGGATTTAAGGCATCTTATTTTGAAAAATCTGAAACTGCCCTTAAATACATCGAGTCTATTGCCCAAGATTTCAACAGAATCGGTTTTGGCGGTTCTATGACTGTACTGCACGATTTAAAACTTGATGAGCTGCTTAAGGCAAAAGGGAAAGAGATATTAAATCACAATATTGGCTCACTTTCACCCGAAGAAAAGCTGGAAATTCGAAAAAGACAGCTTACTTGTGACCTTTTTATTACATCAACAAATGCCCTCACAAAAGATGGAAAGCTAATAAATACTGATGGGGTAGGGAACAGAGTTGCAGCAATGATTTTTGGGCCTAAAAAAACATTGGTACTTGCAGGCGTTAATAAAATTGTTAAAGATGTAAATGCAGGATTAAGCAGAATAAAAGAAATCGCTTCACCTATGAACACAAAAAGGCTGAATGTGAATACTCCTTGTGCAGTGACCGGAGTTTGTTCAGACTGTAACAGTCCGCAGAGAATTTGCAGAGTTACAACAATAATTGAAAAGAAGCCCAATTTTAGTGATATAGAGATTATTATCATTGGCGAAAATCTTGGTTATTGAGAGTTCAATGTTCTATGTTCTACGTTTTAGGTTCAAAGTTCTGACTTCAAGGTGCAACGTTTTGAATTTGATCTAAGTCTTTTTTTACGTTTTTTAATTAAAACTTTTTATTTTTATCGCAATCTTTAAATCTACCTGTTATAATATGTGAAAATGCTAAAGGGCTTTGGATGAATAACGACAAGATAATTAAGATTGTGCAGTCTTTGGTTAGTATAAGAGATTTAGATGCATTGATGGAAAATACTTTAATGCTGCTTAGAGATTTGGTTATTTGTGATGCCGGCAGCATTTTTATATATAACAGCGAGGATGATTCACTTGTTTTTAAATATATTCAAAATGATTCTATCGATGTGAGCTACAAGGAATTTAGTATACCTCTGGATGAAAAGAGTATTGCAAGCTATTCAGGCCTCATGAAGGAGGTTGTTCATGTTGAAGACGTTTACTATATTGACACAAATAAACCATACAAGTTTAATGTAGATTTTGATAAAATGTCGGGATATCGCACCAAATCTGTACTATCAATCCCCCTGTTAAATATTAATAAGGATTTGATAGGTGTACTGCAACTTATTAACAGGAAGGTTGAAAAAGTAAAATTAACCTCTTCTAATGTAGACGATGTTATTATCCCTTTTAGTGCTGAAGATATAAGTATTTTATATTCTTTAAGCGGCATTGTAGCGGTAGCTCTTGAAAACAGCATACTGTATGGGGATATAGAAAGGATGTGGGACGGATTTATTACCGCAAGCATTCAAGCAATAGAAGCAAGAGACCCTGTGACAAGAGGACATACAGACAGGGTGACAAAAATTACAATGAAAATTGCCGAAGAGATGGATAAGGATGATGTCAGTTTCCCTGATTTTAAGATGACTCCTGACGATGTGACACTTTTGAGATATTCTTGTTTACTCCATGATTTTGGGAAAATAGGTGTTAGGGAATATGTGTTAAATAAGCCAAAGAAACTTTTTCCTGATAAGCTTGAGGCTATCAAATATAAGTTTTTATATGCTATGTGTGTTGCTAAATCTACTTCTGAAGATGCATATAATAAGCTTGTTAGTTATTATGAGAGTGTACTGAAGGCTAATGAACCTACCGTCTTGGATTCAGATATAGGCAATGATTTAAAAGAGTGTGCAAACTATGCTTTTAAAGGGATAAATGGAGAGGAAATCAAATTGCTTGAAGATGCAGAGTACAGCTGTTTATCTGTCAAGAGGGGGACTCTTACTGAAGAGGAAAGGAAAGAGATTGAATCTCACGTTTATCATACATATGACTATTTAAATAAAATACCTTGGACGCAAAAATTGAAAGATGTTCCTAAAATTGCCTGTATGCACCATGAAAAAATCGATGGCACCGGCTATCCGTTTGGGTTGAAAGGGGAAGAAATACATATTTATGGTAGAATTATGGCTGTGGCAGATATTTTTGACGCCTTGACAGCAAAGGATAGACCTTATAAAAAGGCTGTTTCTGTGGATGTTGCTTTGAAAATAATTCAGGAAGAAGCAGAAAATAATAAGCTTGACAAAGATATTGTAAGATTTTTTATAGATAAACAAATATACAATCATATTTAGGTTAGGAGGAATTGTGATTACTGTGCTTATTGTTGATGATGACAGTAACATAAGGCTGTTGCTGAGGGATGAATTTTGTGAGTTAGGTTTTAATACGATTACAGCTGTTGATGGCGAAGAAGCTCTTATAAGCTTTAGTGAGGAGAATATAGATTTGGTAATTCTTGATATAAGAATGCCAAAAGTTGATGGCAAAAAAGTCCTTGAAGAAATAAAAAAGGTTGATGTAGATGTTCCTGTAATATTGTATACAGCAAATCCTTATGATATAGATGATTATAAAAAGTATAAAAATGTAGAGCTTGTTATCAAAGGAGCTGATTTGACAGAGCTGAAGAATACAGTAAAAAAATACGTTAATGTTTGATAAAAATCTTTATTTTGCAACTTTAAATACACAAAAACTTGGGAGAAATTTTCTCTATTTCCAAAGTATTGACTCCACCAATACCTATGCAATTGAAAATAAACTGCCTTATGGGAGTATTGTGTTTGCTGATATGCAAATAAAAGGGAAGGGGAGAAGTAACCGCAAGTGGAGTAGTATCAGTGACCAAAATATTTATTTTTCATGTGTGTTAGGGGATATAAAGCCTGAAAATCTTCTGCAGCTAAACATCATTATCGGCTATGCCGTATGCGATGTGCTGAGGAAATATGCTGATTGTTACTTAAAATGGCCAAATGATATTATGGTTAATAACAAAAAGGCCGGTGGAATACTTATTGAAACAAAATTTAGCGGTAATCATCTTGAAAAAGTAATATTTGGCATAGGTATCAATGTAAATAACACTCATTTTGAAGATGTGTTGAAAGATATAGCTACCTCGCTAAAGATTGTTTCCGGCAAAGATTTATCACGAGAAATATTGCTTGCTGAGCTTGTGAATGAGTTGGAAATAAAAATAGAGCAACTTAAAAATAATTTTATAGACTTAAAAAAATTGTGGGCTTTTTATTCATGTTGTTTGAACAAAGAGATATCAGTGACAGTGGATAATAAAAAAAATATATTTATTGAAAAGGGAATAAATGATTATGGTGGCTTGATTGTATCAGATAAATCTGGTATAGAAAGGGTATTATACAGCGGAGATATCGGTTATGATTTTTGCAGTTGATATTGGTAATACTAATATTGTGATTGGTGTATTTGAAGGTGAAGAGTTGGTTTCTAATTTCAGGTTGGCAACTGATGTATTAAGGACAACAGATGAGTATGCTGCAACTGTTCTTTTACTTTTAAACGGACAGGGGATAGACAGTAAAAAGATAGATAGTGTTGTGATTTCAAGTGTTGTTCCACAGCTGATATATACTTTTTCTAAATTATCGAGAAAGTATTTTGATTTGGAGCCTCTTGTAATTGGACCTGGTGTAAAGACGGGCCTTAAAATAAAACTTGAAAATCCTAAAGAGGTTGGTGCTGATAGGGTTGTAAACGCTGTGGCCGCAATAGAGCAATATGGCACCCCAGTGATTGTAGTGGACTTTGGTACGGCAACTACCTTTGACGTGGTAAATGAACGTTCCGAATATCTCGGTGGAATCATATACCCAGGGATAAAACTTTCAGCAAGTATATTGAGAAGCAAAACAGCCAAATTACCTGAAGTAGAGATAGAAAAGTGCAGCAGAGTTGTTGGTAACAGCACTATCAATTCTATTAAGTCTGGAATATATTTTGGCTACTTGTCTGTAGTGGATGGTATCATTGAAAGGGTAATTGATGAGCAATTTAAAGGAAAGCATGTCAATATAGTTGCAACCGGGGGATTAGGAAGTATTTTTATAGATGACTCAAAATACTTAAAAATATACGAACCTAATTTAACATTAAACGGGTTGAGGTTAATTTATGAAAAAAATATTTAGTTTATTTGTTGTGATTTTATTGATAGGTTGTGCATCAAAATCTCCTAATTCCAGTGTAAGTGATGAGGTTATTGCCGAATTTCACTTTAAGATGGGGCTTGCATATCTAAATACTGATAAGGATTATCTGGCTGTGGGTGAGTTTGAAAAGGCATTGGCTATCGACCCTAAAAATGATAGAATTTATTATGCTTTATCTACATTTTATATAAAAAGAAATCGTATTGCCGATGCAAAGCACAATATTCAAAAGGCGTTAGAGCTTAATCCGAAGGAATCTGAGTATATAAATACATATGCCTCAATATTGGCTTCAGAAGGGAAACTTGAAGAGGCTATTAAGCAATGGAAGATTGTATTAAACGACCCTGGTTACCCTTCAGCGTCCCTTGTAAATTACAATATAGGTCTTGCGCTATTTAATCTGAAAAGATACGAAGAGGCAGCACAATATCTGGAAGTAACCGTAAAGACAAATCCAAAGGTAGTGGCGCCAACCTTATTGCTTTACAGAAGCTATCTGTTTTCAGGCAAGATTGATGATGCTGAAAGGACTCTTTTGACTTCTATTATGATAAATCCTGATTATTTGGACCTTAAACTTGAAGCTGGAAAATTTTATTATGACAATGGAAAATACCAGGAAGCAGCTAAATATTTTTCAGAAGTAATTGATGCCAAGAATAATACCAAATTTGCAGATGAAGCAAAGTCTTACTTGATGAAGATGGGTATATACAATGAGTAAAGTCTCTGAAATTTTAAAACAAGAAAGGGAAAAACAGGGTCTTAACTTAGAAGATATTTCTAAAAAGACAAAAATAAGCACAAATTTTCTAAATTTGATTGAAAGTGGGGAGATAGAAAAGCTCCCTTCATATGCCCATGCTTTTGGATTTATCAGAAATTATGCATCTTTTCTGAAATTAAATGTTGAAGAGATTGAGAATATTTTTAAGGAAGAGTTTTCAAAGGAAGACTTTGGAAAGAAAAAGGCGGGTATTGTTGAATCTGAACAAAGCAATACTTCTAACAGCAGCAGTAATTTTTACAAGGTGTTTTTTATAGCTATTGGTGTGATCATTGTAATCTCACTGATAATTTTTTTATTATATAAAAAAGATTCGACAAAAGAGGTAATAAACAAAACGGATAACGTTATGCAGGAGCGTATTGTAACAGATAATATCAGTAAAGACAATAAGAGTTTGGATAATAGTAGTGCCGCAAGTATTGACAATGTCTCAGCAAATACAAAAAGTAATGAGGTTAAAATAGACCCTGAAATAATTGCCAAGGAAGTGTTTAAAAAAGAGCAGGATAAAGAAAAGAAGGCCAGTAAAATTGTAAGCTTATTATTTAATGATATATGTTGGATTCATTTAAAAGCAGACAATAAGACTGACTATGACTTTATAGCAGAAAAAGATTTGGTTAAGAATATAGGTTTTGATAATTCATTTAAGCTTGATATTGGAAATGCTGCGGCAGTGACAATAAAATATAAAGATCAGGTTATTCAAGGGCTTGGTGATTATAGGCAACCACTGAAAAATCTATATTTTTATGTTAATGATAATGACACCCTTGTTTTTGAAAAATAATCATTGATTTTTTTGTCTTAATTGTATATTTTCTAAAAAAGACTAAAAAGGTATTAAAATGAAAAATATTGGTGTGTTTAGTAAAGATAATTTTTTGTTTAAAGAGTTAGAAGAGTTTACATCTGACAGTAATTTTATCCTTGAGCTAATAGCAGATGAGGAAGAGATTAAGGATGTTACAGCGTATGATGTGTTTATAGTTTTAAGTGATTTTAACGAAAAACTGGTGAATTTTATCAAAAATTATAATGGAACAGTTTTAGACCTGACTGGGGTTGTAAAAAATTACTATAACAATACAGAAGATATAGTCGAGCCGAGTGTTTATCTTTTGGAAAAGTACTTTGGTGATTCTTTGGATGTGATAAAAGGGAATATATATTATCCTACCTGTATATTTGGTAAGGCAGGGATAGATGATTTGGTAAATCAGACTAAGGATATATTTACTTTTGGTAATACCGAGCCAAAAATACTCAAAAGCTCTATCCCTTTTAATGCAATTTTAGGAATGGGGTTTGGGCAGAATGGATTGAAAGAGTATATTTCAAGGTTTAGTGATACAATAATATCTAACTTTGATTTGAGACTTTTACCTTTTTCCACATATATGATTATTGATATTTTTAAGCCTTTCAATGTGGAAATTTATAGCGACTATTTGGAAGAGGAGATTGCTCTTTCAGGTATATTGCATGACAGGACTCACAAAATTTATCTTATGGATGATGAAAGGGCTACAGTAGTGGCTGATTACTTAAAATTGATATCTGAGCAAATTACAGAAAAAATAAAATTTAATATAGGAGAATAAGATGATTTATCTTGATAATGTGGCAGGGACTAAGCCGGATGAGCGTGTAGTTGAAAAGATGATTCCGTTTCTAAAAGAAAAATACGGGAATCCGAGCGCACATTTTTACCCGTTGGGTAGGGAAGCTTTTGAAGCGGTAAACGAAGCAAGGGAGCATGTAGCAAATCTTATAGATGCTACACCTGATGAAATAGTGTTTACTTCGTGTGGCACAGAATCAAACAATATGGCCATAAAGGGTTTGGCATTAAATGATAATTATAAAGATAAAAAACATATAATTATAAGTGAGATAGAACACTTCTCAGTTCAAAATACCTGTATAAAGCTTTTAAATGAGGGCTATAAAATCACAAAGCTTAAGGTTGATAACAATGGGCAGATAAATCTTGATGATTTGAAAAAGTCAATTACGGATGATACGCTTTTAGTATCCATTATGTCTGCTAACCCTGAAATAGGGACGATTCAAGATTCGGCTGCAATCGGTCAGATTTGTAAGGAGAAAGGGGTTATTTATCATGTAGATGCGGTTGCTTCTGTCGGTCATCAAAAAGTAAGCGTAAAGGATTTTAATTGTGATCTGCTTTCACTTGCGGGACAAAACTTTTACGGACCACGAGGTACTGGTGCACTTTACGTAAATAAAGAAGTAAAACTAACCCCATTGTTTGATGGTGGCTTTCAGGAAAACGGATATAGAAGTGGCTCAGAAAATGTGGCAGGTATTGTAGGTTTGGGAGAGGCCGCGAGAATAGCTAAAGATGAGATGGATACATATATCCCAAAAATGCAAGCTCTTGGGAAAAAGTTAATGGCATCCCTTGAAGGTATGTTTGACTTTTTGCATATTACTGGGGACAAATCAAAAAGATTGCCAGGTCATGTAAGTTTTTGGATAGAATATATTGAAGGGGAATCTCTGTTGTTGTGGTATTCTTTGAATAATATCTACGGTGCAAGCGGTTCTGCGTGCTCTTCAAATATTTTGGCTGAGGATGAAGACGATTTGGCTGCTTCCCATGTATTAACCGCAGTGGGTGTGCCAAATGATATTTGTGCAGGCTCAATGACTTTTTCTATGTCAAAATATATTACTGAAGAAGATATAGATAAGGTAATAGAGGTGACACCTACCATTGTTACAAGATTGTGTGAAATGTCACCTTATTATAATAAAAAGTAATTTACATATTTTAAAATATGGTTTAGAAAATTAGACTCACAGGAGGAAAAGATGGCAAAAGGACCATACAGTGACAAAGTAATGGAACATTTTATGAATCCAAGAAATATGGGTGAGATTAATGACGCTAACGGAGTAGGTGAAGTTGGAAACCCTGCTTGCGGAGACGTCATGAAACTTTACCTAAAGATTAGCGATGATGGAATAGTTGAAGATGTAAAGTTCAAAACATTTGGCTGCGGAGCTGCAATTGCATCAAGCTCTATGGCAACTGAGCTTTTGAAAGGCAAGACAGTTGAGCAGATTCTTGAACTGACAAATAATGCTATAGTTGAGGCGTTAGATGGATTGCCACCAGCTAAAATTCACTGTTCTGTTATGGCTGAAGAGGCGATAGAGGCGGCTTTGAAAGACTATTATGTTAGAGTTGGTAAAGACCCTAAAATTGTAGATGAAATGAAAGCTAAAATAAAGGATAAAGTTAAACATTAGGAGGAATAGATGACTTTGAAAGAAAGAGTAGAAGAAGTTTTAAAACAAGTAAGACCTACACTTCAAGCTGATGGTGGGGACGTAGAGCTTATTGGTGTAACAGATGATGGTGTTGTTAAAGTTCAGCTAACAGGAGCTTGCGGAAGCTGCCCATTTAGTACAATGACTTTAAAACACGGTATAGAAATGAGACTTAAAGATGCTATCCCTGAAGTTAAAGAGGTAGTTTCTTTCTAATTGACAAAAAAATATTATTGGCCGGTAACGTTACCGGCCTTTTAATTTATGAAGAAATTTTTCAGAAATCCTCTAAATTTATTTGTTATAACATTTGGCTTATTGATAATTATTGGTTCACTCTTACTAAGTATTCCTGGAATAAACTATAGAAGTAATTTTACATATATAGATGCATTGTTTACAGCTACTTCAGCTGTTTGCGTTACAGGCCTTACTACTTTTCCCGTTTCAAGTTTCAGCTTTTGGGGGCAGATTATAATTCTACTTCTTATAGAGCTTGGCGGGATAGGGATAATGACTTTGACTACATTTATTGTGTTGTTTTTACGGGGTGAGCTTGATTTAAAGGGGAGAATATCGGTTGCAAAGATTAGCGGCACTCTTTCCATTGCAGAAACGGACAATATTATTGTTTTTATCATTGGTTATATGATTACGATAGAGGTTATTGGCAGTATTTTATTGTTTTTTGGATTTTATATGGAGAATATAAATTTATCCGATTCGTTCTATTATTCAATATTTTACTCAATATCAGCGTTTTGTAATGCCGGTTTTTCTATTTTTGATGAAAGTCTGGTCAATCAGTCTGCTTACATTAAAGTTGTAATAGCGATATTGATTATTCTTGGTGGGATAGGGTTTTATGTGGTTTTTGATGTTATGAGATTTTTTAGATTAAAAAATAGATTAAAAAGTCATACAAAAATAGTAATTATAACTACATTCTTTTTGATAATTTCTGGGATGTTAATACTGTATGCAGTTGAGGCCGGAAAAGTTACAATCGTTGATGCTTTTTTTCAGTCCATAACAGCAAGAACTGCGGGGTTTAACTCTGTTGATATTGCGGGACTCCATAATGTAAGTATTTTTGTTATTTTCATATTAATGGTGGTTGGTGCTTCACCCGGCTCAACCGGTGGCGGTATCAAGACTACGACTTTCTTTGTAATAGTATTATCTGTTTTAAATACCTTAAAAGGTAGTGATAGGCTTGTTGTATTTAAAAGGGAGATACCTTATCAGAATATTTTAAGGGCACATGCGATATTTTTTCTTTATATATTGTTTATTTCTGTAGGTACGACTATATTGTTACTTTATGATGATTTTGGATTTATCAATACATTTTTTGAGGTTGCTTCTGCTGTGGGTACGGTAGGATTATCTTTGGGAATTACATCAAAGCTTGACGGTATTGGCAAGTCTTTGTTGATATTCTTAATGTTTGCAGGAAGGGTCGGACCTTCCATTTTATTTATGTTACTTTTAAATAAAGATAAAAAAACACATTTAAAATATCCTGAAGAAAAGATTATTTTGGGGTGAAAAATGAAAAAAGATGTTGCTGTATTTGGTTTGGGCTATTTTGGGTATTCGGTTGCCAGAGAATGTTATAAATACGGACACTCAGTATTAGCTGTAGATAAAAATAAAATGATTGTTGAGCAGATTAAGGATGATGTTACGGAAGCCGTTTGTGCTAATGTAGCTGATGAAGACACTTTAAAAGAGCTGGCAATAAATAAATTTGATGTAGTTGTCCTTTCCATGAGTAACAGCTTTGAAAGTCAGATTCTGACCCTTGCTTTTCTGAAGAGACTTGAAGCAAAATATGTTATTTGTAAAGCAAATACAAAAATACAAGAAGAAATACTTTACAAAATGGGTGCAGACCAAGTAATCTTACCTGAGAGAGAGATAGCTAAAAAAGTAGCTACTAAGATCAATTTTGAAAATTTCTTTGAAATGCTTGATTTGGAAGGTGAGCTAAAAATCGTAAATATTAAGGCTAATAAAAATTTAATTGGTAAGTCATTAAAAGAGCTTGATTTGAGAAGAAAGTATGATCTTAATATCCTTGCGATTAAAAGAGCTAACGACAAGTTAAAACTTACCGTTAATCCGGATTACGTAATAAATGAAAATGATGAATTGATTATAGTCGGTGTAGAAGAAAATATTCTTAAGCTGATGTGATAAATCAAATTTTACTATTTCAGCATTTTAAACTTAGCCAGTCTGTAATATGTCCTATCGAGCATACTTGCATATGATGCAGTGGCTTTTGTAAAGGCTTCTATTTTTTCCTTTGGCAGCGATTTTGATGGCGATTTAAATGCAAGCGGGTTCAAATATGTGCCATTTTTTATAATTCTATAATCTACGTGAGGTCCGGTAGCATACCCTGATGTGCCGATATAGCCTATCACTTCCCCTTGTTTTACATAGCTGCCAATATGTTGCCCTTGTTTAAATTTGGAAAAATGCATATACATTGTTTCGTAGCCATTGTTATGCTTTAGCTTGACATAGTATCCGTTCCCTTTTTTATATTCTCTTGCAATAATTTTTCCATCGGCAGTTGCATGAACGGGGGTGCCGTAAGGTGCTGCATAGTCAACTCCATAGTGAGCTCTAACTTCATTTAAAACAGGGTGCAACCTTCTTGATGTAAAACCTGATGATATTCTGCCAAACTTTATAGGTGCCTTTAAAAAACCTTTTCTTAATGACTTTCCATCTGGTGAGAAATATCCTGCTGTTTTTTCATCTTCGTAATAAAGAGCCCTTATTAGTCTTCCTTGATTTACAAAATCGGCTGCAAGAATTTTTCCATAGCCTATGAATTTTCCTCTGCAAAAATTTTTTTCTACCAATATCTTGAATTTATCCCCTTGTCTTATATCCTTGAAAAAATCTATTTCCCATTCGTAAATATTAGCAAGCATGATGGCGAGTATATCATCTTCACCAGTTGCCCTGACAGCTTCAAAGAGGGAGCTGTCAATACTGTTTTCTACTACTGTTTTTAGCTTAAATATTGGGAATTGTTCAAGTTTTATTTCCAACTTATTATTATTCTTATAGATGACAAATTCTTTATCTATTGCATATTTTAGTCTTACGATATCTTTATCAAACATAAATGTCTGACCTGACTGAAGTGTAAATTCAGAAGACAATTCTTTAAGCCTTTTGTCAATCGTAATTATTTCTGAATAATCAAAATTATTACTTAAAATATTTACTAATGTATCACCATTTTTAACAGTGTATGTAGTTGCAAACAGATTAAATGCTATGAGAGTTAAAGTTAGAATGAAATATATTTTTTTCATATCAAGCCTTTTTCTTTTTTTTGTTTATATAGATATATAGCATAATTATTATAATTATAAAAGGGATAATTATTATTGTTATAATGTGAAGCTTTTCTCTAATAAGTTCAATATTGTTCCCGATGAAATAACCAACGTAAGCGAGAATTACGACCCATATACCTGCTCCAAGAGCCGTGTAAAATATAAATTTGGTTAGGTTCATTTTCGCAAGACCGGCAGGAAATGAGATATATTGCCTTACTCCGGGAATAAGCCTGCCTACAAAAGTCGATATTTCTCCATGAGTTATAAAAAAACTTTCAATTTTTTTAAATTTTTCTTCGTTGATAAAAAAATATTTCCCATAGGTTATAAGTAGATTTCTTCCATACTTGTAAGCAATGTAGTAATTTACAAAGGCACCTAATATACTGCCTAAAATTCCGCTTAAGATTACTAAAAAAATATTCATTTCCCCTTGAGAGGCGAGATAGCCGGCCGGAGGGACTACTACTTCACTTGGAAAAGGGAAAAAAGAGCTTTCAAGTGCCATCAAAAGCACAATTCCAATATATCCCATTCCACCTATGGAAGCTACAATAAAGGCAACTATTTTATCCATTTATCAACTCTTCAGCTTGTTTTATAGACATTTCCGTAACACTACCGGAAATCATTGCTGCCAAAATCTCTTTTTGAGCGTGTCCATCCAAAGTACTAACTACTGTCTTGGTAGTATTATCATCATGTATCTTTGAAATATGGAAATGCCTATCAGCCATCGCGGCTACTACTGGCAGGTGAGTTATAACAATTAATTGTTTGTAATTAGAGATATTTTTTAATTTTTCCGCAACTTTTTTTGCCGTTTTACCGCTAATTCCGGTATCTATTTCGTCAAAAATTAGAGTTGATACATTGTCAGATTCGGCAAATACATCTTTTATCGCCAGCATTACTCTTGATATTTCTCCACCAGAGGCAATTTTAGACAACCCAGCTGGTTCAAAGCCGGCATTTGTTGAGATTAAGAACTCACCTTCAGCAAAAGCATTATCATCAACTTTATCAAGAATTTTAAGATTGAAGTCAAATACTGTGTTTTTCAGTTCGAGTTCGTTTAAAATCTTTTCAATTTTTTCACATATGACCTTAGCTGCACTTTTTCTTTCTTTATTAATAACTTCACCTTGATTTAAAAGAGTATTTTTTAATTCGGTTAGTTTTTTTTCAATTTTTTGAACTTCATCTTCATTTACTTCTATGTTATCAAGCTGACGTTTAAGTTTGGTTTTATAATCAAGTATTTGGTCAAGTTCAAGATTGTATTTTTTCTTTAGGTTGTCTAATCTATATTTTCTTGCATTTAGCTCATTTAAAATATTAGGGTCAAATTCATCAACTTGTATATATTCATACAATTCTGAAGCAATTTCATCTAAATTATAAAGTACTGAGTTAAGTCTGTTTTCTGTATCTTTTAACTTTTCGAGATAACGGCAGGTATAAGAAATATTCTTTAGTGCATCTGAAATAAGTGAATAGGCATTGATTTCTCCATCTTTCAGATTATTTAACGCAGCTGATAAGTTTTCATTTATCTTCTCAATATTTGTCATATAATTTAATTTGTCTTCAAGCTCCAAGTCATCAGGTAGCCTTATATTTAACTCTTCTATCTCTTTGATTTGAAATTCCAAGAAGTCTTTATTTTTTAACAAATCTGATATTTCAGATTTTAATGTTTCATACTTTCTTTTCAAATGAATATATTCAGAGAACTTATCTTTGTATATCTTAAGATTATCCGACTTAATATATTTATCTATATATTTTAAGTGATTTTTTGGATTTAGTAATTTTTGGTTTTCATGCTGTCCATGAATATCTACAAGCTCAGAGATGATATCTTTGAGTTGATTCAAGGTAGCAATATTTCCATTAATACTAATCTTATTCTTTCCTGAAGGATCAATAATCCTTTTGACAATAATTTCACTTTCTATGTCAAACTCAGCTTTAATTTCATCATCAAGAAAATCAAACTTATTTTCGAATACAGCTTCGATTTTTACAGGTAAGCTTTCATCTCTTATGAGAGTTTTGTTAAATCTGTCCCCTAAAAGCAATTTTATTGCACCAATAAGCACAGATTTTCCCGCTCCTGTTTCCCCTGTGATAATATTTAAACCTTTTTCAAATTCAATAAATACGTCTTCAATTACTCCTAAATTTCTAACAGATAGTGCTTTAAGCATTAGGCCTTCCCCAACCAAGCTTTTCTTTTAGAAGTGTAAAATAATTATGGTGTTTTGTTACAATAAGGTTTGCAAATGAATTTGATTTTTCCACATAAACTTCTTCGCCTGACTCCATCTTTTTCCCTTCCTGACCATCACATGTTATAAATACTTTATCATAAAGGTCTTTCACTTTTAATTTCAGCTTACTTGTATCATGAAGGACTATAGGTCTGTGGCTGAGAGCATGCGGGCAAATAGGTGTTACTATAATTGAATTTAGAGTAGGGTATACGATTGGACCTCCCGCTGCAAGGGTATAAGCCGTTGAGCCTGTAGGTGTGGAAATAATTATACCGTCAGCTCTATAGGTGTTCATAAAAAGGTTATCAACGGTTACATCAATATCAATTATTCTGGCGAGAGCACCTTTATTAATTACCAAATCATTAATTACCTGCGCTTTGAATGTGGTATTATATTTGTTTTTTACTAAGACATCCAGCTTCATCCTTTTTTCAATCATGTAATTTCCTGAAAAAACCTCTTGTAAGGTTGACGTGGCATCTTCTATTTTTGTGTCGGTTAAAAAACCGAGCCTACCCAAATTTATACCCAAGACAGGTGTACTTTTTTCTTGTAGTAACCTTATAGCAGAGATTAAAGTGCCGTCACCGCCTAATACTATTACCAAATCTGCACTATCCCTGATTTCATTTTCACTGTGATAATTATCTACACACAAAGCTTCAGCTGCCCTTTTTTCAAGTAATATACGTTTATTTTTACTCATTAAAAAATTAATTATTTTTTCAGTAATATCTTTTATGTTTGGAGTATGCGGTTTAGCCACAATGGCAATATTCTTCATAAACTACTTTCCTTATTTCGTTTTCTGCAATTTCCTTCTCACTTTTAGAATTATACTTTAAATATAAAAGGTATTCAATATTTCCTTTAGGACCTTTTATTGAAGATTTTACAAGACCTTTGGTGTATAGGCCATATTCTTTTGCAAAATCTATAATCTTGTTAATTACTTGCACATGTACTTCTTTATCCCTTACCACCCCGTTTTTACCTACAAATTTTGCCCCCGCTTCAAATTGAGGTTTTATTAAAAGGCAAGCTTCAGTTTTCTCATGACAGAATTGAATAATCGATGGGATAATGTTTGTAAGGGAAATAAAAGATACGTCTGAGACTATTATATCTGCTTTTTCGTTAATCGCGTCAAAAGTGATGTATCTGAAATTTGTTTTTTCAAGATTGATTACTCTTTCATCTTTGAGGAGTTTTTCATGCAATTGATTTTTCCCCACATCCACCGAGTAAACTTTAATAGCACCGTTTTGTAGACACAAGTCTGTAAATCCGCCGGTTGATGCCCCTATATCAATTACAATTTTACCTTTAAAATTTAAATTAAAATACTTAAGAGCGGTTTCTAATTTTAGTCCGCCACGACTGACATATTTTAATGTCTCTTTCAAGGTTATGTTGCATGTTTCATCAATTTGGGAGCCTGGCTTATCTATTACATTATTATCTACCAACACAAGCCCTGCCATAATTAATCTCTGTGCTTTTTCCCTTGATTCTGCCAAGCCTCTTTCTGTTAGAAGTTTGTCAAGTCTGGTTTTAGGCATGTTCCAAAATGAGCTCTACAACGGATTCACTATCAAGTTTGAGCTGTTTTTTTAATATACTGACATCTCCATGTTCAACAAAACTATCGGGTAACCCCAATTTTATGACTTTCGCACAGATATTATTTTCCATAACGAGCGAGCATATTTCTTCACCAACCCCGCCTTTGATACTGTTATCTTCCAGGGTTACAATTAGTTTTTTATCTTTTATTGCATCAGTTAATACTTTTTTATTTAATGGTTTTAAAAACCTTAAATTTATAAGGGAAATATCAACACCTTTTTCTTTTAGTAATTTTTTTGCTTTAAAGCCTTCAGAGAAAGTATGTCCAGCAGTAATTAATGCAATTTCTCCTGTATTTGTTACAATTTCAGGCAAGCCAAGCTCAACTTCAGCATCAATATAGCCGTCTATATCTTCAGCGCTGCCTCGTGGATATCTTATGGCAACGGGAGAGTTTATATTTTCAGAAAGCTCTAACATCTTTTCAAGCTCAAAAAGGTTTTTCGGTAGCATAATGGTTATATTTGGGACGCATCTCAGATATGAAATATCAAAACTCCCGTGATGTGTAGGCCCGTCAGCTCCCACAAGCCCCGCTCTATCTATGCAAAATACTACAGGAAGGTTTTGCAGAGCTACATCGTGGATAATCTGATCATAAGCTCTTTGTAAAAATGTAGAATATATCGCAACGTAAGGCTTAAGTCCGTTAATTGCAAGACCTGCCGCAAATGTTACAGCGTGTTGCTCTGCTATTCCCACATCAAAAAATCTGTCGGGGAATACTTCAGCAAATTTTTTAAGCCCTGTACCATCTGCCATAGCAGCTGTAATTGCAACAATCTTATTATTTTTAAGCGCCATGTCTACCAGTTTGTCACCAAATACATTTGTAAAAGTTTTTTTTGCCCCAAATTTTATAGGTTTTCCATCATCCTTATTAAATGATGATACTCCGTGATATATGTCTGGGTTTTCTTCTGCTGGCTTGTAACCTTTCCCTTTTTTGGTTGATACGTGTATTAAAACAGGACCATCTTGCTTTTTAGCATTATTAAGTGCAGAAACTATATCTTTTATGTTGTGTCCATCAATGGGACCTATGTATCTAAGTCCTAACTCTTCAAATATGGCTCCGGGAGTGAAAAATCCTATAAGCCCTTCTTCCATTTTTTTTGCAACGTGAAGAAGCTGCCCTCCAAGTGGTGCATTTTCAAGAAGCTTTTGAACATCTTTTCTAAACTTTGTATAGATATCTCCTGATAAAATCTTTGATAAATGTCTTGAAAAAGCTCCGACATTTGGGCTAATCGACATTTCATTGTCATTGAGGATTACTATCATATTTTTGTCAAGCTGGCCAAGGTTGTTAAGCCCTTCAAAAGCAAGCCCTGCTGTCATGGCACCATCGCCTATTACAGCAACTACACGCTGCCCCTTTCCCAACAGGTCTGAAGCAGTTTTAATCCCAAGACCTGCAGAGATAGATGTACTTGTGTGGCCTACGCCAAAAGTATCATAAATACTCTCTGAAGGTTTGATAAAGCCACTTATCCCTTTATAAGTCCTTAAAGTGTGAAACCTATCTTTTCTGTCAGTTAGTATTTTGTAGGCATAAGATTGATGCCCCACATCCCAGACTATTCTGTCAAAGTCAGGTTTGAATACTTTTAAAAGTGCAATGGTTAATTCCACCACACCAAGGCTTGGAGCAAGATGCCCCCCATTTTTGGAAACTACATCTATAATTAGCTCTCTTACATCCTTGGCTAACTCTTTTAATTCGTCATACCCTAAAGCTTGAATCCCGTCCGGCAGTTTTATATTGTCTATTATCCCCATCCAACCCCTCGTTAATTATTTCTTGTAGTGGTATATTTTGCAATTTCCACAAGCGGCCTGGAGGCAGCTTTAAAACATTCGACAGAATTTATTGCCTCATCTATTAGTTCGTTTGCTATTTTAATGGATTCATCCACACCATAAAATGTAGTGTAAGTTGCTTTATTATTCTCAATGTCACTTTTTGCATTTTTACCAAGTTGTTCGGTAGTTGATGTCACATCAAGGACGTCATCGTATATTTGAAAAGCAAGACCAATTTTTTGCCCAAAATTTTTCAATATTTCTTTATCTTTTTCATCCCCGAAGCCGAGGATTGCCCCAAGCTCTGTGCAGTAACCTATAAGGGCTGCAGTTTTATGCTGGTGAATAAAGATTACATTTTCTAAGCCAACCTTACTATTTTCAGCCTTAATATCTGCAAATTGCCCTGCAACCATTCCTCTGTCACCAGTTGCAATTGCCAATTTATGTGCTGCTTCTATCATCATTTCAATCGGTATATCTGTGTTTATATTTTTGTCCGTCATTATTTCAAATGCTTTGGTTAAAAGTGCATCACCGGCTAAAATAGCAGTAGCTTCTCCGAAAACTTTATGGTTAGTAGGCTTTCCTCTTCTTAAGTCATCATCATCCATTGCAGGTAAATCATCATGTATAAGTGAGTACGTGTGCAACATTTCAACTGCGGCAGCAAAAGGTGTAACTTTATCAAAATAGCTTTCAAATATTCCGTAAGCAGAATAGATTAGAGCAGGCCTGAGCCTTTTCCCCCCTGCAAAAACAGAATATCTCATTGCTTCCGTCAAACCGAGTGAAAAAGCACTATTTGGCTTCATGTAATTATTTAGCCACTCATCAACCTTCTTAGACCAAAATAGCAGATAGTTTTTCAGATTAAACTCACTCATCAAAGGGCTCCGTTTTTATTTCATCATCAATTTCATTAACGACTTTTTGGACTTTCAGCTCGACTTCCTCTAAGATTTTTTTACATTCCTTTCCCAATTTCATCCCTTCTTGAAAGAGGCTTAAAGATTCTTCAATACCGATGTCCTGACGCTCAAGTTTTTCCGCTATTTCTTCTAACCTTTTTAACTTTGCTTCAAATTTGTTATTATCTTTCATAGTCTATTTAAACCCTTTTAAATCGTTTAAAACTTTTTCTGCATGCCCTTTAGCTTTTACGTTATAGTATGCATTTATAACAATACCATTTTTTATTACAAAGGTAGATCTTATAATCCCTTTTGTAACTTTACCATACATCTTTTTTTCACCAAATGCACCGTAAGCCTCAGCAACTTTTTTATCAGGGTCGCTCAAAAGGAGAATTCCGAGGTTGTGTTTGTTAATAAAATTACAATGAGATTTCACCGAGTCAGGGCTTACACCAACAATCTCAGCGTTTAAATTTTCAAATTCGTTTTTTTTTGCAGTAAATTCAATTGCTTCAGTTGTACAACCTGAAGTATTGTCTTTAGGGTAGAAATAAAGAATTAATATTTTATCTGAAAAACTGTTAAGGGAATAAACATTACCATCATTTGCTTCAAGTTCGAAATTTGGAGCTTTGTCTTCCTTTTGAAGTTTAATTGACATCACAGCCTCCTTGTTTTAAATATTTTGCATAAAGTTGCCCGCAGGCTCCATCAATGTCCTCTCCGAGACTTTTTCTTATGAGAGCACAAATACCTGCATCTGTCAAAACTTTTTGAAATCTTAAAATATGTTCATATGATATTTTTTGAAATTCAGAATCTTTGGTTATATTGTATGAAATTAGGTTAACTTTTGAAGGGATACCTTTTAACAGCTTGATTAATCTTTTAGCATCATCGATGCTGTCATTAATCCCTTTAAGCATGACATATTCAAAAGTGATTCTTTTTCGTTTTTGAAGGGGGAGTTTTTTTATGTCGGTTAACAGTGTTTTTATCGGGTATTTGTTATTTACCGGCATAATCCTGTTTCTTGTTTCATCTGTTGTGGCGTTAAGGGAAATAGCAATATTTGGTGCATTCTTTAATTCAAATAGATTAATAATTTTGTTGCTTACTCCTGAAGTTGATACTGTGATTTTTCTATGAGAATATCCTAATCCGTTTTCATCAAGGATTATATCAAGTGCTTTTATAAGATTATCCATATTGTCAAGTGGCTCTCCCATGCCCATAAAGACAAGGTTTGATACCTTTTTGCCAAATTCATCCAAAGAGATTTTATTTATAAGCTGTATTTGCCTTACTATTTCTCCTGACGTGAGATTTCTAATTAGCCCGATTTTAGCCGTATTGCAAAATTTACACCCCATACGACACCCTATTTGAGATGATATACAACCGGTAAGTCTTTCAGAATCTTTTAAAATGACTGATTCAATGTAATTATTGTCAGACAATTTTATTAGAATTTTCATACTTCCGTCAATTTTTGAACGAGTAATTTGTGCGACTTCAAGCTTTGTGAGCTTTGTGTGAGCTTTAAGTTTTTCTCGTAGCGTTTTAGACAAATCGGTCATACTTTCAAAATCATCCGAATATTTAGAGTATAACCATTTATAAACCTGTTCAGCTCTAAATTTTTTCTCACCTATTGATGTAAAAAAAACTGTAAGCTCTTGTTTGGAAAGGTTATCAAGGGTTATGTCAGAAAACTCTGTTAATTGTTCTATTTCTTCCTCTTTTTTTAGCTTCATAAAGTGCATCATCAGTTAGTTTATATATTGTATTATAGTCAAGTTTATCTACATTAATTCCAGTTAAAAGTCCAATGGAAATAGTAAATTTTATTTTGTATTTATCAATTATAAAAGTTTCGTTTTCCACAGTAGCTCTAATTTTTTCAGCTAAGTAATATCCCCCTTTTTCGTCGGTATCCGGGAGTAAAATAGCAAATTCTTCTCCACCGATTCGAGCAAAAATATCCGACTTTCTTAAGAGCTTTGCTACCAATTTACAAAGGGAGGTCAAAACCCCGTCACCAATCGTATGACCATATGAATCATTAATACGTTTAAAAAAATCTATATCAAAGAGCAATAACGAAAGGGGCATCTTTTTCCTTTTTGAAAGTATTAACTCTTTATTTAAAATTTCATCGAAGAATCGTCTGTTATATATCCCTGTCAGATAGTCGGTAATTGATATGCGGTGTTCTCTGATAGTTGTACTGCTTATGTGTATCACTTCCTCTATTTTTTCGAAAAGTTTGTTCAAAAGGTTTGTCATATATGTTTCGTCTTTTATCTGCTCTTTGCTGAAAATAGTTACTAAAAAAAGATCATTCTTTTTTATGAAATATGTTTGCGTATCTTTCAAATATATTTTTGTATATTCATGCGCCTTTGATTTTTCGTTATTTTGTATTGTCAGGTTTTCCGTGGGTATTTTATTAGAACTTAATATATTTTTGAAAGTTTGGATATCTACGAAAGAGTTTTGGGAAATAAACAGTGTTGTTTCATTATTTATTGTTTCGCCAATTGCAAGACCAGCCGGTAGTAACGCTATCTCCATCAGTTCAGTACATTTTTTATAAATATTACTTTTGTCTGTCTGTTTTTCTCTTAAAATTTGATTTAACATTTCAAAAGAGTTAAGCATCAGGAAGTCGTTAAATATATTGGAGCTAATTATTGGATCATAATTATTTAAAAAAGTTCCCATGTGGAAAATAGTTTCTTTCAGGTTATTAATATTTGTCACTATAATATCAGAATAGGTATAATTTTTTTCAGAAACCATAATTAATGGTGGGATATTTTTTAGCTTACTGAGTCTTATGAGAGGTGGCAAAACCAAGCTATTTACCTGAACAAATCCTTCAGTAACCACAACAATTATGCCAGAATTATTAAAGACGTATCTAAAAGCAGTTAAAAGGGAATTTTTTATCACACTGTCAGGGCACAATGTCTTGAATAGTTTATTTTCACTCTTTTTACATATTATAATGCAATTCTTCAGCATTTAGCCCTACTTTATTTAAAATTTCTCTTAATCTAATTATATCATCTTTTTTATTTAAGAGGGCTATTTTTTTCTTTAATATTCTTATATATTCAAAAAAATCTTTGGTTTTCAAACAAAGGTTAAGATATCGCTCAATTTTTTCCTCTTTATTCGAGTTGATGATGAGGTAAGTCTTAAGCCATTTTTTAGCTTCACTGTTAAATCCCAATTTATAAAAACTTTCTGAAATAATAATAAGTGCTTCATCATTTAATGGATCATTTTTCAATATGTTGTAGCTGATAGCTATGGCATTCAAAAAGTTATTTTTATTAAAGTATCGCTTAGCATCTTCTATGGTTGTTTCTTCTTGTTTTATTTTTAATGATTCATAATCAAATTCCGTATTCTCTTTATCAATCTTAATTTCAAACAGCTCACGGTATTCCATTGGTGCTATCTCTTCCAAGTTTGGTTTGGTGTAAAATTTACAATTGTTTGTTTTATCGCTTTTTAAAAAGTTTTGAAATGTTTTAATGGAATATCCTTCTTCGGTTGTCAGAAGAATTCCATCTGGCTTTAGTATGTTAGCAATCTTTTCTATTACATAGTCTATAGTCTTCTTATTCATGTAAATAAGAATATTGTTCATAAGAACAATATCTGCTTTTTGGTCCGGGAGTATTTTGCCAATATCATCTTTCAGAATATTTAATTTGTAAAAGTTAACGTTATTTTTAATTTCATTGGCAAGTATAAATTTTTTGTTATCTAAGGTGCTGAAATATTTTGCAAATTTTTCAGGAAGTTTTTGCAAAGAGTAAGGGGAATAGATTCCTGTTTTGGCATTTTCGACCGCTTGTTCATCAATGTCGACGCCAACTATTGTTGGGTTTAAACCGCTTTCTTTTAAGTACATTGAAATTGAATATGCCTCCTGACCGTTTGAACAACCGAAAGAAACTATTGTCGGAGCAAGATTGTTTTTACAGTGGTTTAAAATTAATTCCAATTGAGCAGGGTATCTGAAGAAGTAAGACTCATTGTTAAATAAAAAATCGCTTATTTGCCTGTCTACAACCTCTAAGACCTCTTCGTCAAACCCTAAGTCAGATATGTGGTTTTTGTAAATTAAATCGAAAACTTTGTCCGTATTCAGTTCATTTATTTTAAGCCCGTATTGGTTTTCGATATACTTTAATACTGCCTCAATTAACGTGTTACTGGAGAAGACTTCTTTTAGCTTCGTCATCGGTGTCAAATATTTCAAAAAGTTTATGAAGATTCGTATTATTAAATATTTTTGCGATGTTGTCACTCAGCCTGGTGAGTGCAAGCTTTATATTGTGATCTTTAAGATATTTTAATATTTGTATAAGCTCCCTGAGTCCACTGCTGTTTAGGTAGTTTACTCTTGAAAAATTTATAATTACACCGTCAATTTCATTGACTATTTCTGTCAAATATCGTGCTATCTCTTCTCCAGTAAGCGTGTCCAAATCGTTAATAGGAAAAATTAGCTCTATTTTTCCATCCCTTTCTTTGTAAATTGACATAAAGCACCTCTTTATTTTGACATTCTTTTTAACTCAATCTGTCTTTGAAAAACATACTTGATAATTTTATCTCTGTCTGTTTCCTTGATTGTGATAAACTCGACCCCCACTTCCGATTTGTCATCATTATTGTATATGTGGACAACTCTGGCAATTATATCAAACTTAGTGCCTATTGCTTCTGACATATCAAGTTCAATTGCCTGACCTTGTTCAAGTTGGATGTCGCTGGTAAGTCTTATGCCGCCTCCTGAAATATCTTTTATGATACCGTCGTACTCCTTTTTTATCATTTCAGGGGCACCATCTTTTTCAATATAATCAATAGTCCTAAATTTTATTTTTAACCTTGCTTCCACTCTAAAAAATCTTCTCAATTCCTGACGTCTTAAAAATTCAGGATATACTATTTCCAAAAGAGGAATATTTTCCCTTGTTCTCCCGATAACTTCGCTGTTAAATGAGAATCTTCCCATTGGGGTAATAAAGCTGACTTCTAATTTAGACCCTGGGCTTAATGGGAATGGTATCCCTTTTTGAGAGGGGATAGTTATTTTCATCTTGTCGTTGTGAATATCCTCAATCCTTGAATCGTATATTCCTCTGTAATTTCCGGATAATACATTGACAAGTATTTTTGTGTTTATTGTCAAATAAGTAGAAATATCTTTTATCTTTTCCATCTCTATTTTTGTACCTTATCAAATTTCATCAAAAACTCAGTGCAGTTATCATCGGAAAAAACTTCTACCCCTGCACCATGTTTATTCATAATTTGCCTTACGATAGCAAGACCCAGTCCAGTACCTTCACCATCACCTTTAGTACTAAAAAAAGGTTCAAAAATCTTTTCTTTCAAATCATCTGGGATTTTTGGCCCATTATTTGATATAGAAAGATAAATTTTATTATCTTCTTCATAAGTCTTAACTTTTATTTCAGGGTTGTTAGTATTTTTTAATGCTTGATGTGCATTTATCAGGATGTTTAATATGGCTTGTTCAAGTTGAGATTTAATCCCCATGGTATAGGAAATATTTTCATCTAAATCCAAAACTATATTTATCTGCCCTCTTTTTAATTCATACTCACCAAATTCTATAACATCTTTTATGATGCCATTTATGTTCAAAGGATATTTTTTCTCTGTAGATGGTCTTGCAAAGCTAAGGAGTGTTTTACTTAGGTTTTCAATCTTGTCAAATCCATGTTCAATTTTTGATGTAATACCTATTAAATCTTCACCATCAATATTGTTTAGATATTTTAATTTTAATATCTGAAAATAAGTTTTAAGTGCTGTCAGCGGGTTATTTATTTCATGTATTACACCGGCGGTGACTTGGCCGATTGATGCCAATTTCTCAAGATGCACGATTTTATCTTTTATTTCATTCTCACTTGAAATAGATCTTAATGTGGCTATTATTTCATCTTCCATATGTGTCAGGTTACATAAAAACAGGTCAAACTGATTATAATTTTTTAAAATAACTTGCAGGTTAGCAATGCTTTTTTTGTGTTCCAATGTTTCTTTTATTTTGGACAAGTCTTCCGTCCCGATATCGAAAATATCAAAGAAAGTTTTGCTTTCATCGTATTGTGCAACAAAATTTTTGTTGTTGAGAGCAGAATTGTTATAAAATTTAATTTTAAAGTTGTTATCGAGAAGGAAAATAATTTCGGATATGTTGGAAAGGATTTTTTCTATTTTACTTTCATACTTTGCCAACTCTTTGTTTAGCTTTAATATTTTTCTTGCCTTTTCTTCCAGTGATTTAGAAATTTCTCTAGAAATCTGGTTTATGCTTTTATCATCATTTAAAACAAGAGTAGTGTTTTCTATTATATCTTTCAGATTATCCGCAAATGATATAGGGTCTATCGGTTTTGTAAAATACTCGCAACACCCGGCAGACATTGACAGCTCTTTATACTCATCGCTGTAAGCGGCCGTAAGAGCTACGATAGGGATATGCTTTAGAGATTCATCAGATTTAATCATTGTAACGGCTTCATACCCCATAAGATTAGGGAGGTTAATGTCCATTATGATTATATCCGGCAAAAGCTGCTTTGCCTTATCAATTGCGTCTATCCCGTCAATAGCATTATAAACCTGAAACCCCTTCTTTGACAAAATAAAATCAACTAATTTGTAGTTTTCAAAATTATCTTCTACGTATAAAACCTTATACATTATTTACCCCGGTAATTGTATATAAAAAGTGCTACCTTTGTCTTTACCACTACTTTCTACCCAAATTTTTCCCTTTTGTATAGTAACAAATCCCTTTGCTATTGCAAGACCTAAGCCAATCCCTTTACCCATAAATTCATAATCACTGGAATGATGATGCTTGACATCGCTTCCTGCAAAGAAGGGCTTAAATATCTCTTTAAGTTCTTTTTCGTCGATGCCGATACCATAATCTTTTATTACAAATGTATTCTTATTAGAGTCAAAATATATATCTATCTTTGAGTTGTCAAAGGAAAATTTGATGGCATTCAGTAATACCTGTGTGACTATATAGGTGGTTTTGTCAAAGTCACAGTTTAGTGATTTATTATTGATATTAATATTGAAAGTTATCCCTCTTTTTTCTGCGTATGGTTGACAGTATGAGACGGATTTATCAATAATTTCAATAATAGTTGTGGGTTTGATATCTAAATTTAGGACACCTTTTTCAAGTCTTGCCATATCTAAAATCTTGTTTACCGTTTTGTTTAGTTTGTCGGCGGAATTATTAATATGTTCCAAATATTCGACGATGTGTTTTGGCAGGTTATCTTTTTCTTTTTCCATCAGAAGTTCAAGATAGCCCATAAGAGGGACAAGCGGAGTTCTAAGCTCATGAGAGGCTATGGCGATAAAGTTTGATTTTACTTTATCAAAGTCGAGTAAGAGCCTGTTCATCTCAGTAAGTTCATCAACTTTCTGTCTTAAAGATTCGATAAGCTTGTCGGCATATTTTTCAAGTACTATTTTTGTTTCAACCTGTAACGGCTTTTCATATTCAGCTTCTGTGATTTGTTTATAAAAGAAATTTGGGTCAATAGGTTTTTCAATATAGAGATTAAAACCTATTGCTTGGGCAATAATCCTATCGTCTTGACTATGAGAGGCTGAAACAGCTACAAGTTTTGTATTGTTATCATTT
Source organism: Deferrivibrio essentukiensis (assembly GCF_020480685.1). Taxonomy (NCBI): domain Bacteria; kingdom Pseudomonadati; phylum Deferribacterota; class Deferribacteres; order Deferribacterales; family Deferrivibrionaceae; genus Deferrivibrio; species Deferrivibrio essentukiensis. The sequence continues at coordinate 36,105 of NZ_JAJAFU010000008.1, read as the reverse complement.
TTTCTGATAATTCTTGCTATTTCATGGCCACCAAGTCCGGGTAGGTTTATGTCAATCAGGACTATTTCCGGGTGATGTGTGTTATATAAGGTTAACCCTTCTTCACCTGTGGCACATGATATAAATTCAACGTTATATTTTTCTAATATTTTTTTTACCAGAAAAATATTGTTCTTTTCATCTTCAATATAAAGTATCTTCATAACTAATAATAATTAATGAATTAATAATAAGCAACAAAAGTTTTGTGTATATATGTTTTTTTATACTTTTTTTTGTCTTATTGTTTAATAAATCTGCTCCCGGGTTTAACCAGTTCAATATTTTCTTTACAGAGTGGGCACTCCTCAGGGGTATAAGTTTTTACATCAAGTCTAATAAGAGGATAAAAAGGGAAGTCAAATTTTGCCTGACCGCCGCTTCTGTCAATAAGACTTGTAATACCGATAACCTTTGCTCCCGTTGCAAGCACGGCATCGATACACTCTTTTGTTGATTTTCCTGTAGTTACTACATCTTCTGCTATAAGCACCAAGTCATTTTCATCAAGATAAAACCCTCTTCTGAGTGTCATTTTACCGTCAACTCTTTCCGTAAAAATTGATCTTTTTTTCAAAAGCCTTGCGAGCTCATATCCGAATCTTATGCCTCCGATTGCTGGACTTACAACAGTAGTAAAATTTACATCATATAGCTTTTTGACAAGCTCTGAGATAATCTGTTCAGCTATTATAGGATATTGCATTACAAGTGCACTTTGAAGATAAGTGTCACTGTGAAGTCCTGACGAAAGTAAAAAATGCCCTTTTAAAAGTGCACCATGCCTTTTATAAATTTCAAGTACTTGCTCCAATGTCATTTCATCTCCTCCTTTATCAAATCTACGGCTAATGCCGGATTTTCATGCTTTGTTATAGGTCTTCCTATTACCATATAATCTGTTTGCAAAAGATAAGCATCTTTCGGCGTGACGATTCTTTTCTGATCATTGTCAGCCGCAAATGATGGTCTTATCCCCGGGGTAATTGTAAGAAAGTCTGTTCCGCATATATCTTTTACGGCTTTTACTTCTTGAGCTGAAGAAACTACTCCGTCAAGCCCTGCTTTAAAAGCATTATATGCAAGATGTTTGACATATTCTTCCGTAGAATTCCAATTTAATTTCATCTCTTCAAAGTACTTGCTGTCAAGAGATGTAAGAAGTGTTACCCCTATGAGTTTCGGTTGTACAATCCCTTTTTTTATACAATATTCTTTTAAACCAAATGATGCCTTTTTCATCATTTCAAGTCCACCCTGACAGTGGATATTAATTATATCTACTCCAATTTCTGCTGCAGAAGTTACAGCTCCGGCTACAGTATTTGGAATGTCGTGAAATTTCAAATCTAAAAACACTTTTTTCTCGTTTTTTTTGAGAAAATCTATTAGGGTATGGCCAAACAAAACGAATGACTCAAGACCTACTTTGTAATAACTTATTTTCTCTCCTAAAATTTTTACCAAACTTTGGGCGGAATCCAAACTTTTAGTGTCAAGTGCGACTATAATTTCAGGTTTTTTTAACATTATTCTATTCTCCTTGAACGGTTTGGAATATATAATAAAATTATAAAATATTCAACAAGTTAATAAAATTGAAAATATATTTTTTAAGTTGAGAAGATTATGGATTTGTTTTAAGGTTATAGTTATGAATAAAAAATATAGTTTTAAAAATGATTACAGTGAAGGTGCGCACAAAAAGATATTAGATGCACTTGCATCTACCAATTTTCTGCAGTGCGATGGCTATGGAAAGGATGACTTTTGTGAAGCTGCAAAAGTAGCAATAAGGGAGAAGTTAGACATTTCTGATTGCGATATACACTTCCTTACCGGCGGGACTTTGGTAAATAAACTTGTGATAGGTAGCTTTTTAAAACCTTATGAATCAGCTGTTTCTGCCAAAACAGGGCATATTAATGTTCATGAGACGGGAGCAATTGAGGCTACAGGGCATAAAATAAATATTGTTAACTCTGATAGTGAAAAATTGACCCCCGAGTATATAGGCAATATTGTTAAAGCACATACGGATGAGCATATGGTCAAACCTAAGCTTGTGTATATTTCAAATGCGACTGAATGTGGCACAATATACAGCTATGGTGAGTTAAAAAATTTGAGTGAATATTGCAAAGCTAATGATCTCCTCTTATATATGGACGGTGCCAGGCTTGCACAGGCTTTGTCGTCCCCTGATTGCGATTATTCTCTAGCTGAGATTCACAATTTTTTTGATGCTTATTATATTGGCGGGACAAAAAACGGCTGTCTTATTGGTGAAGCATTAATTATCAATAATGATAAATTTAAAGAAAATTTTAGATATTATATAAAGCAAAGCGGTGCATTGCTTGCAAAGGGAAGGCTTTTGGGGGTGCAGTTTTTGGAACTTTTTAGGGATAATTTATTTTTTGAGCTTGGTAAAATTGCAGTGGAAAATGCCATCAGCTTGGCTGATAAATTGAAAAGTTTGGGGGTTACTTTTAGGTACAAACCTCAGACTAACCAGATTTTTCCAATATTTTCAAATGATTTAATTGAACATTTGTTGAGATTTTTTGACTTTTATGTGTGGGAAAATATAGACAGAGATTGTTCGGTGGTGAGGCTTGTTACTTCTTGGGCTACACCTTGCAAGCAAATTGATAATTTTTATGAAAAAGTATTGGAGTTTTATGATGAGAAGGGTAGATAGAAAGGTGGGCACGGACGAAGCGTTAAAATTTTTATCTGACGGAGAGTATGGGGTATTGTCATTATGTTGTGAAAATAATCCTTACGGCATTCCTCTTAATTATTGTGTCATAGAGAATAATATATATTTTCATTGTGCAGTAGAGGGGAAAAAGATTGAGTATATTGCTAAAAATCCAAATGCTTCGTTTTGCGTGGTTAAAAGTGCAAAAATTTTACCTGATAAATTTGCTACCTTTTATGAAAGTGTAATAGTGTTTGGCAAGATTAATGAGGTCTGCGGAGCAGAAAAGAAAAATGCCTTGGTAGGCTTAGTTAAAAAGTATTCATTAGATTTTTTGGAAAGTGGGATTGATTATATTGAAAAATTAATAGATAAAACAAGGGTATTTAGACTTAGTATAGATGATATAAGTGGTAAAGCCAGAAGATAGTATCAAAAGATATTCATATTATTCTTTCTTCTCCTGTAAATAGTGTAAACCCTTTTTTGGAAGTTAATCCAATCAATGTCATGTTAGATTTTTTGGCAATTTTTATCCCTTCCTCACTCGGTGCAGTCCTTGACACTACTACCGGGATTTTAGCTTTGGCACACTTTAAAATCATTTCTGAGGTGAGCCTCCCTGTGGAGAGCATAATTCCGTCAAAAGAAGCATTGTTAAGCAAAATAGCACCTATGGTTTTGTCGATAGTATTATGTCTCCCTATGTCTTCACAGGTAAATACAAATCCGTCGACAGACTTAAAGTAGGCCTTGTGAACGCACCTTGTATGTGTATGAAGCTCAGACTCACTTTCCAATCTTGTGAATAATGTTATTATCTCATCAAAAGCAAATTTAGTGTCAAATATTATTTTGTCGCTGGATGAGTAAGTTTTCTCCAATATTTTCCCGCCACCGCAGCCTGAAGTTACCGTCCATTCCTTTTTTGTGCTTACGTCAAAATACATATCTTCGAGATAGGTATAGATATTGTTTTGTTCGCATGTCCTAAAGTGGACAATATCGCTACTTTTTTGTATGATATCGGAGGTAAAAAGAAATCCGTATGTAAATTCTTTGATTTTATCTGGCAACAGCATGGCTGATGTGAATTTCTTCCCATTTACCAATATGTTGTATTTATATTCTTTAATAATGTAGCGTGTGCTATTTTCGACATTGTTTTCAGAATAAATTTTTACTTTATATTCCGATACCAAACTTTTTGGCAACTTTTTTTGCATATTCGTAATCCTCTGGAGTGTTTATGTTTATAAAGCTCAATAGCTCTGAATCATACTTTTTTATTTCGTTGACGTCACTTATAAATTTAGTGTTTATATGTGTGTAAATATCTATTAGTCTGTAGTTGTTTTCATTAAAGAAATTAAGCAAAGTTTGCAAAATTTTTTTCCTATAAAAACCACAAAGTGTGTTTATTTTGCCATTAATTTGGGTCAGCACGCTGTCATATTCGTCTGCAAATTTATACAAAAAACTTACTAATTCCAAAGAAAGGAAAGGTGTGTCCGCCGAAACAATGAAAACTTTGTCATGTTTTGCATTTTGCAGTGCAGTAATAATTCCAACCAGAGGGGATTGACTGTCGGTAAAATCGTTTAAAAATCTTACTTGATTAAGGGAAAAAATAAATTTTGAGCTGTCCTTCGAAATTACCATCACATCATCGCTGATTTTACAAAGCTTACTGGCAAGGATTTCAGTCAGACTTTTATTGTTGATTTCTGCAACTGTTTTATCTCTTCCAAATCTTCTACTTTGCCCGCCGGCTAAAATTGCACAAGAGAATTTATTCATATGAAAATTATAAAATAAATTTTGCTAATATTCCATATGATTTTACAATAACAGGTTTAATATAATTGTTTAGTTAAATTATAAGTGATTACTTAGTTAAAGTTATTATAAGTTAAATAATGGTTTATTGAAATATATAAAATATTGAATGAAAAAGAGAAAAGTTATTAATCTATAGTAAATAAGTGTGAATTATTTTTACAAATTTTAATAATATATTACAAATATGGCATGATTTTTGTTAATAGATTTTTATTATGTGTAAAAAAAGTGTGTTTTTAATTGCAATTATTTTTTGTTTCTCATATGTGTTGGTATTTGCTTACTCGGATAGATTAAGCGATACTGAAAATTGTAGTACATGCCATAATATCGCAAACATAAGCAGGTTGTGTGAAAAAGATTGTATTTTATGCCATAAGGCGGATTCAAATAATTATAAATATTTATCCGAAAACTATGTTCAATCTTTTTTCATTAATAAGAAAAATCCACATGAAAAAAATATATGTGCTGTATGCCATGTCAGAAGAGAGAAAATGTTGCGGTTTGACAATGATACAATGCTTTGTGAAAAATGTCATTCGGAAGGGGACGTAAGTGTTGAAGCCCACAGTACAAACTTTAAATATGTTGAAACCAAGGAAGTAAGAATACCGAGGGATTTTCCATTAAATGATGGTAAAGTTACTTGCTTAACTTGTCATTTGTTTAATTGTCTGGATAAAAATAATTTTAAGTACTTGAGAAGGCCATTCTCACATATTACTGAATTTTGTTTTAACTGTCACAATGCGGATGAGTATAAAAAATATAACCCGCATATTCAGATTAATCCAGATGGAACCGTAAATGAAAATAATTGCATAATTTGTCATTCAGTTAAGCCAGATATTAAAAAAGATAAAGGTATAGAATCTATACTATTAAAAGGTGAACCCAACAAGATTTGTGATGGTTGTCATCAAATTCGTGAGGCACACCCTACGGGAATCCTACATACTGTAACACCAAGTTCAACTATTTTAAATAATATTAAGTCATATGAGCAAAAAAGAGGGTTGGTATTTCCATTGGGTAAAAATAATCAAATTTTGTGCGTAACTTGTCATTTACCCCATCAGTTTGAGCTAATAAAGGGGCAGGCAAAGAATAAGTATAAGCACAGGACTAGACTACCAGAAGGCTATGAGCTTTGTAATGTATGTCATAATAAAGGTTAAATAAATGGAGGTGTATATGAGGGTAATTGCAAAACTGTTCTTATGTATTGTATTAGTTCTGTTTTTTTCTTCGTTTGGTAATTGTGCCGATGATGAAAATTGTCTTCTTTGTCACAAGTATCGAACCCTTTCAAGGATTGACGAAACAGGCAAGACAAGGCTTTACTACGTCAATGACAATCTCTTTCACTCATCTGTTCATGGCAAAATAAAATGTAAAGAGTGTCATAGTCAGATTACAAAGATACCCCATGAAGAGAATACTAAAGTAAACTGTCTTAACGAATGCCATATAGTAGAGCCAACGAGTGAAAAAAGGTTTTCACACAAAAGTGTAGCGGAAGTGATAAAAAGCAGTATCCATTCACCAGAAAACAAATATGCTAATTTTTCAAAAGCTGATGATTTTCCTGAATGTATAGATTGTCATAACAATCCGTTGTTTAAACCGATACAACTATTTAAGAATATTACTGAAGAAGGGCAAAGCCCAAAAGCTCTTGCCAGATGTAATTTGTGCCATAAAGAAGAAAAATTTATAAAGTATTTTTATAATCATGTTAGTCATCGACTACATACGAGCAAAGACAGCTCAGAAATCGTAAGGATGTGCGAAAGATGCCATTCTAAACCTGAAATGGTAAAAAGACATAAGTTAAAAAATGCAGTATCAACTTACAAAGATACATTCCATGGCAAAGCTATTACGTTTGGCCTTGAGGGTGCGCCGGATTGTGTAGATTGTCATGTCAGGGAAAATGAATCTGCTCATGCGATAAAAAGTTACGAAGACCCGGAAAGTTCAATTAATAAAGATAATAGAAAAAAAGTGTGTAGTCGCAAGACATGCCACCCTAATGCTGCAGATGGTATTGAAGATATCAGAATGCACGTTGTAATAGATAAAAATTTATACAAACCGGAATATTATACAGCATTGGGTTTTACAGGACTTACGTTAGGTGCATTTTTTCCACTTATAGTAGTTCTTATTTTAGAATTGATAAGAGAAATTTTTCCTAATTTTAGTTTGAGAAAATTTAAGAGGAGGAAATAGACATGAGGAAGTTACCCTTAATAAAAGTTCAAAGAGGTAAAAAATATTATTTAAAGATGACACCTGCTCAAAGGTATCAACATTTTATCTTGATGAGTACATTTATTCTATTAGTTTTAACAGGTTTTCCTCTTAAATTTCATTACTATCCTTGGGCTAAAACTTTAATAAACAGTTTGGGAGGGTTAAAAGTCACTACTGTTATTCATAGAATTTGTGGCGTTACAATGGTTGGATTATTTTTTTACCATTGGTATTATTTGTTTAAGAATCTCTATGTTTACTATATAGCTCCTTCAATAAGGCTGAAAAAATTTTCTTTAAAAGGCCTTCTTAAGTTTATTTACTATTCACCCATGTTTCCGCGAGTAAAAGATATTAAAGATGTGGCTGATTTTTTAAAATATGTATTTTTTATTACAGACGAAAAACCAAAACATGAAAGATTCCATTGGAGAGAAAAGTTTGATTATTGGGCGGTGTTTTGGGGTATTCCTGTTTTAGGCTTAACCGGTGCAATCTTGTGGTTTGAATCATATTCAACAATGTTTTTCCCGGGTTGGTTTGTTAATATAAGCTTTATAGCTCATTCTGATGAAGCATTGCTTGCAGCTGCAGTAATCCTTATATGGCATATGTACAATGCCCATGTTAACTATGATAAATTTCCGATGTCGCCACTGTTTCTTACGGGTTATTTGCCTGAAGAGATTATGAAGCATGAATACTATCTCGAGTGGAAGAGAATTAACTGTTTGGTAGAAAAGGATAAGAGCCTGTTTTTTGATATGGACGAATATAAGGCAAATAAGAAAAAGGAGATGCAAGAACATCTTTTACACTGTTTTGAAGATATAATTGATGAGAATTTTGAGAATGAGGAGAAAAAAGATGAGCAGGCATAGTAGTAGTTTCTTGAAAAGAATATATGCTGTAATAGGTATAGTGCTTTTAGTGTGGTCATCCTATTTAGTGTACATTTTAGTTATGCATATATGGCATCAGCATGGCGAAGAAGTGGAAAATATGGCTATTTCTGAAGAGGAAAAGTTATTTAAAGAAATGATGAAAGATAAAAAAGAGGTTACTTATAACTTAGGCTATAAGGTTATTAAACAAGAAGATATCGAAAAACATTTTCATCATATAGGTGATCCGGTAATGCACGATTCCATAAATATATGTATAAAATGCCATGGGGATATACCTCATGACAAGAATAAGGCAATAAGGGCATTCTTAAATATGCACAGTGATTTTTTTGCCTGCGAGACTTGTCATGTCAGAGTGGATAACAAAAAGTTTATTTGGTACAATAAAACTACCGGTAAAGAGGTAGACAATTTTGAGATATCAGTTTTTTTAAATAATATCCCTCAAAAATTAATCCCTTTATTGGAAGTTGACGGAAAGTTTGAAAGACTTGATTCAGATTCAAAAAGAAATTTTGTTGATGAGTTTAGAAAAATGCTACCTACCTTATCTCCTGATAAAAAGAGTCAGGGGTTAAAAATCATACACAAAAACGTTTCTAAAAATCCTGTCAAGTGTGATGAGTGTCATGCGCCAAGTTTAAGCCAAAGTTATCTACCGTTACTGGAAATCGGCTATAAAGAAAGAAGAGTGAATCAGATTCTCAGTAATGAAGTGGTAGGTATGGTTGAAAAGTACAAGGAATTTTATATCCCCAATTTTTTGATGCCGGGTCAAACTAAATGAGAGTTTTAGTCTATATATTTTTCATATTTTTTACAGTGTTTAAGGCTTTTGCCTTAAACACTGTGAATGTCGAAAAACAATATGAAATTCATTTTGATAAGGATGAGTTTGTTACTGATATAGAGGTAGTTGATTCTTTATTATATATTTTGGAGTCAAGCAAAAATAATGTGTTTTTTTATAATTTGTATGATGGTGCTTTGAAAGGTAAAAAAAATATTGGCAACTTTCACTCTTTGATCAGCTTCAAGTATTTTGACTCAAAATGGTATGTTTTATCAGCAAATGAGAATAGTTTAGTTATTTTTGATTCTACTTGGAAATATTTAAAAACAGCAAAAATTGATGCTCAAGATCCGACCGGTATAGCATTTTATGAGGATTTTATGTTTATAGTTGATAACGATGGTCAAAAGGTTATGAAGTATAAACTTAAAAATCTTAAGCTTACCCAACAGGTAAAAGGGTTTGGTTTTAATAAAAATCAGTTCAGATATCCTTTTGATATAAAAGTGGATGAAAAAGGAGATATTTATGTTTCAGAGGTAATAAATACGAGGGTGCAGAAGTTTAACACAAGTTTAAAATATGTAGATACAATTGGAGAGTGGGGCATAAAAAAAGGTCAACTTTATCGTCCAAAAGGTATTGAAATACAAGGGCAAAATCTTTTTGTTACAGACAGCATTATGGGAGTTATCCAGATATTTGATAAGAATAGTGGAAAGTTTTTAGGTGTTTTGGGAGAAAATGATAAAATATTGAGGTTAAAATCACCATATAGGTTAAAGGTGTATAATAATTTTTTATGTATATTGGATAATTTTAAAAAGGTTGTGTATGTATATAAATTTAAATTTAAATAAGTTGCCTATAATAATTTGCTTATTTTTGTTTTCTTATTTATCTGCAAGCTACTCTTTTACAGGTCAAGAATCTGCAAAGGAGTGTGCGATTTGCCACTATGAGTGGATGGATTCATTTATTTACGAGCTAAAAGGGACTGAAATAGTAGACTACCAAAAGGACAGAATTGTTGCAAACGAAAGGATGTGCTTTTCTTGTCATGACGGTTCGGTAGCTGATAGCAGATTACGTGTATGGGCTAATGATATGCATAAAGTTGGCATAAAGCCACCATCAAACATGAAGATTCCTGAAGAATTGCCCCTTGAAAATGGTGAGATTCAATGTAGGACTTGCCATACTGCTCATGGCACAAAGGATATTAACAAAGGGGACATAGGCAGAAGTGTTTTCTTAAGAGTAGAAAATACTAATTCACAGTTGTGTAAAATGTGTCACTCGGATAAAAAAGGTCATTATAATCACCCTGAATCCAAGCTAAATAGTAAAATGAGTGTTTCACGGCAATTAGTTGAAAATAAAGGAAAGTTAGGGGATGATGAGAAAATAATATGTGAAAGTTGCCATACTCCCCACGGTCCTAAAGAGAAGAAGATTTTGTTGGGTAAAATTGCAAATTCGGAAATTTGCTCTTTTTGCCATACCGATAAATTGGATTCTAAAAAACAATACAAAAAAGGTGTATTAAACCACCCTGTAAATATACCAACAGATAACACAATGATTTCAGAAGTAGAAAGTTTAGGAGGAAAGTTTGAGGATGGCAGGATAATTTGCTTGAGCTGCCACAATACTCATAAAGGTATCAATAAAGAATTATTAATAGTTGATAATAAAGATGATAAACTTTGCCTTACTTGTCACAAGAATAAGGTATCAGTGAAAAACACAAGCCATGACTTAAAAAAGAAAAAAGGGTTTAAAAATAAGTTTGGTCAGACACCTGATAAATATGGAACATGTTCAGCATGCCACGGTCCTCACGGTTGGGGAGTTGACTTGCCAAATGTTGATACCGATTTATTAAGCAAAGCATGTTTGTCTTGCCATATAGAGGCTGATATTGTTGGCGAAAAAAGGATTTTCAAGGATAGATTTAATCATCCGGTAAGTGTTGAGGTTAAAAACAGTCAAGATTTACCGTTATTTACAAAAAGTATAAATTATTTTAGTGAAATGAATAAGGAAAATAATGACAAATTTATCAATTGTGCTACTTGTCACGATTCACACGGTAAAGAAAAGAATTTTTTAAGGGCTGAAGTCAAAAATGATTTTATATGTTTAAAATGTCATGACAATAAAAAAGATATTTTAGGTTCTAAACATAGTTTAAATGATATAACTTGTCTCAGCTGTCATAATATTCATAATTCTGAGAATAAATATCTTTTGAAAAGAGATATTAAAGATATATGTGTAGACTGTCATAATAAGAATGGGGTAGCAAAGCAATTTATACCCGGGGAAAATAGCCACCCGGTTAACAAAATTGTTCATGATGTTATTCCTGATAACTTCAAGCTTTACGATTCAAAAATTCAATGTGCCACATGTCATGACCCTCATCAACCCGGTAAGAATAAAAAGTTTTTGAGGATTAACTTTAGCAATAAGGATGATTTTTGTATAAGTTGCCATATTGAAAAAAATGGTATTTTTAATTCAAAACACCATGATCAAAAGAAAAAAGGTTTATGCGAAAATTGTCATGTGGTTCATAATTCCTTTAGCAATAAATATTTGATGTCTATTAAGTGGGATTATAATAATGATAATGATTATTGTGAAGTTTGCCATAATACTAATGGTGTTGCAAAAAACAATATTGTTAAAGTATTGCACCCTTTTGGCACTATCAAAGATAAAAAAAATGCCATCAAGGAAAATCTTAGCTGTATTTCATGTCATGATCCGCACAGTCAACAGAAAGGGAAAAACAGATTTCTTAAATATAAAGAAGATAGTTTTTGTTTTCAATGCCATAAAGATAAGAAAGAATTTTTGGATTCACCTCATAATTCAACACACTTTAGAGATATGTCCGGTAAATTTAAAAAAGAGAATTGTTACTTGTGTCATGATATCCACAAAAGAGGTGAAACTGAAGATGCTGTATTAATTCGCACTTGTGAAAGCTGTCATAGTGATAAAAATATTTTTGGAAATAACATCATTAAAACAAGTCATATCGGCATGAAGGACGAAAAAATTAAAGATTTTTATACTCACAACGGGGAAGTTGTTTGTAAAACATGCCATGAGCCACATATAAATAATAAATATTTATTTCCATCAAATATTTTAAAATCCTATCAACTATGTATTTCATGCCATCAAAAAGAAAAAGATGTGCTATATTCGGAACATAATATGAGTCTTATCTTCAAAGATAAAGATTCCGTATGCGATGCATGCCACACTGTTCACAATTATTCAGAGAATAACAAGTATTTTTATAAGAAAGATGTCGATGCGAATAAAGATTTTGTAAAAGAAATATGTTTAGGTTGCCATAGCGAAAATGGAATCGCCAAGACTAAGGCGATTAATATTTATGGTCACCCTGAGATTCCTATGACTTTTAAGCTTGAAAGAGATTTGCCGGATAAATTTCTTTTTAAGAAAAATGGAGAAAAGTCTTTAACAGGGAATATTACTTGTGCTACATGTCATGATGTTCATAAGTGGAGTGAAAGTCACGATTATAAGGTTACAGAAAATACTGAAGGAAATGTTTTGAATAGTTTTTTGAAGTATAAAGGGATTATTACTTTTTGTTCAACTTGTCATGGGGAAGAAACAATGCTAAGATACAAGTATTATCATACTGATAAGTTAAGAAAAGAAAAATATAATGATAAAAAGAAACGAAAGAAAACTTTTATGGAGTTACTAATTGGAAATTAATTTGGTATATAAATTGCTTAATTCGTTCTTAAAAATTGCTGGAGGATTTTAATGAAGTCAATGAAGTTGTTAGGCTATTTATTTGTTTTTATGTTGCTTACTTTTAATGCATACGCAGTGACATGTACTACCGGAAACTGCCATACTGATATTATGAAAAATCAGTTTACTCATGGTCCGGTATCTGCTGGTCAGTGCAATGTATGCCATGCTGCAAGTGAGGAAAATTATAAGAAGCATTCAGAGAAGCCAAAGAGCTTTATTGATTTTGCTTCACCGACAGGTGACCAGCCTGTATGTATTATGTGTCATGATAATAAAGTTGATGGTAAATATGTGCATGCTCCTGTTACTGACGGCTCATGTACAACTTGCCATAATCCTCATGGTGCCAATAATAAGTATTTTATAATCGGGAAAAAAGAATCGGATACCTGTTTTCAATGCCATGAAAATAATAAGACAGTTAAAAAGTTTTTGCATGGTCCGGTAGCAGTGGGTGAGTGTGCTTCTTGCCACGACCCACATGCCTCCGATTATAAATACCAATTGAGAGATTCAGAAGATAAAATATGTTATAAGTGTCATAATGATAAAAAAGATGACTTTAATAATAAATTTGTTCACAAACCTGTAAAAGAGGGGTGCGCAAAATGCCATGACCCTCACAACTCTGATGCACCGTTTCACTTAAATGCAAAGTCTGAAAAAGAGCTATGTATGAGTTGTCATAAAGAGAATAAAAATTTGTCAAAATTTGTTGATACGGCAAAGTTCCAGCATAAACCTGTGGCTGACGGAGAATGTGCCGAATGTCACAACCCTCATGCATCTGCATATGGTAAGTTGTTAAAATCCGATGAAAAAAATGTTTGTTTTGAATGTCATGGGGATATTGCAAAAAGAGTCAAGGAATCTAAGTATGTTCATGGACCTGTTGCATCGGATGGATGTGCAGCTTGCCATAACGTGCATGGCTCTGATAACCCATTTATTTTAAAAATGGCTTTTCCTAAAAAGTTTTACAATCAGTATGTTGATGGATTGTATCAGTTATGCTTCAATTGTCATAATGATGATGTGTTAAAATATTCAAATACAACAAAATATACTGGTTTTAGAAATGGGGATAGGAATCTTCATTATCTTCACGTTATGATTAAAGGTAAAGGCAGAAGCTGTAAAGCTTGTCATGAGGTGCATGCTTCAAATCAGCAAAATCATGTAAGAAAATCTGTACCTTTTGGCAGTGGTGGTTGGGAATTGCCTATTAATTTCACAAAAACAAAGACCGGCGGTAGCTGTGTGGTAGGTTGCCACAAGCCGAAAGAGTATGATCGTCTCAATCCTGTAAAATATACAGAATAAGGTGACTGTTATGATTAGAACATTATTTTTGTTAATAGTATTTGCTATTGCTAATATATCATATGCTTTTCCAATTAAAAATCTGAAGATTAATGATAAGATCGATTTATCAGAATTTGAATCTTTGGATAAGCCTATTGAAAAAGCAGCCGGTATAAAAGATAAAAAGATGGTATTGGTGTGGGATTCAAACAAGCAGATAAGTATTGACATCTTAACAAAATTTTTAAAAATATGTGACGAGAAAGACATCGTTTGTTTTGCAGTTGAAGTTTCCGGTAAAAATGCTAACGAGATTGCCGGGATTAAGTTTGAAAATACAAAGAATATATATTTTGTTAAATTTAAAGGTGACATCTTGGTTGATTGGGGGCTGTTTACTCTTCCTGTAACAATATTTTTAAATGAAGAAAATATGATTATTGATGCTTTGGGGTATCAAGGTCAATATGTGGCGAAAGTAGGCCGATATATTGACTATTTGCGGGGTAAAATTACTAAAGAGGAATATGAACAATTTCAAAGTAATAACAAGGTTGTTACAAAGAGAAGCGAATTACCAAAGATTAATTTTGTTAAAAGATTAATCGAGGACGGTCAAAAAGATGATGCGGAAAGAAGATTGGCAGAGATTGAAGTTGATGGATTAAATCAGCTTGAAAAACTTAAACTGAGTGAAGTATATATAATGCTTGGAAAGTATGACGATGCAAACAAAATGTTGAATACTATTGCATTTAATATGAATGCAAAATTTTATATTGCCTATGTGCAATATCTGAGTGGGAAATATAATGAATCCCTTGATATTTTGAAAAACATTGAAAATATTTTTCCAAGTAAGGGTAAGTTATACTACTTGTTAGCAAAAAATTATGCAAAATTAGGAAATTACGAAAAAGCCAGCGAATATTATGAGAAAGCGTGTGAAAAAAATATATTTGATTAGTTTATTGCTGTTTTTTGTTTTTACAAAGGCTTATTCCGCAGATTTAACTATTGTATATCCTACAAATAATACCGTTGTATTTAATAGGACCATTCATATAGTAGGATATGTAAAAAAATCTGAAGAGTTTACTATTAAGACTAATAATAAGGTAGAAGAGATTGGTAACTTTAGAAAATTGGCTTCCAAAGATGGAGAAAAATACGTTTTTATGAAAAGTGTAACTTTAGATAAAGATGAGAATGACATACTTATCGACTACAAAGGTTCACAGCAAAATTTGAAAATATTTTTCAAAACTTCTACAGTTGCATATAGGGATAAAGTAAAAAAGAAAACTTTTTTCCATATGGATGAAAATAAGACTTTATGTGTGAGTTGTCATAGCTTTGAGAAGTCGTCCGATTGTATGAAATGCCATAAAGAAAAAACTAAGACAAAGTTTGTACACGGCCCTGTTGCTGCAATACAATGTTTTCAGTGCCACGATAAAAATAACTATTTTACCCCTACGCAACCGGTTTCTACAAAGTGTTTGCAGTGCCATCAGGAATTTCAGTCGGCAATGTTTGAGGCCAAGTTTGCCCACGGTCCGACAGTAGCCGGCTATTGTAACATTTGCCATGACCCTCACGGATCAGAGTTGAAATTTCTTTTAAATGATAAAATTAATGGGATATGTAATAACTGTCATACCGATAAAAAGTCAGGTGTTCATGTACTTGCTAATTTTAATTCCAATGCGCACCCTACTTCCGATAAAATCATTCGAAGCACGGGGGAAGAATTATCATGTGTGTCGTGTCACAACCCTCATTACGGTAAATCCAAGCAGTTATTTCAACAGGATGTAACGGATTTTATGGAATTGTGTTTAAAATGTCATAATGATAAATTGTAGGAGTTGGGATATGAGGAAATTATTTTTTATTTTTATTGTATTTGTTATATTTGGCTGTGCTTCTAAACCTCCGAAATTTGTATTGGATGAGTATGTATGGCCAAAAGAGTCAGCAAATCCAAAAATACAGGCTTTGAGAGTTATTACCAATTCTAATGAATTCCCAAAAAAGGAGAGCGGGAAGAGTGCAATCTTAAAAGAATTAGTTGGTGATGTTAATGTTAAGTGGATAGAAAACAGGTCAATCAGAATGGCTACTGACGGGAAAGGTAAAGTTTATATTGCTTCTCCGATTGCCTTTAAGATACAGATTATTGACTTTGTAAAACAGGAGATTAGAGATTTGAATTTTGGCAGTATAATGCCATGTGCCATTGATGTTACTCCCGATGGAAGAATCTTTATTGCTAACAGAGCTTCTGGAAGTATAATGGAAATAAATGAAGATAAAAAGGTCTTATGGTCATATGGTAAGAAAGTTAAAGATGAAGATCTTAAGAAATTTGAAAGTGGCGGAAGTTTTGATTCTACGGGACTTTATAAAGATATAACAGACCTTTATGTTTATGATGGTAAAATATATGTGTCAGATCAGCTGTTTGGTAAAATCGACATACTGACTCTCGATGGCAAGTTTGTAAAGAGTATTGAAAAAGTTCCTGCACCAGTTGCTTTGGCTGTTGAAAATGGCACCGGGAGAATTTTTGCTGTTTCAAAATTTGTCGGTAAGGTTTTTATTTATGATAAAGATGGTAATCTTATAAAAGATTTACTCGAGCCGGGGGATAATTTGTGGGCGCTAAATTTTCCTAACGGAATCGCTTTTGACTCTGAAGGGCACATATATATAGTTGACATCGCTTCAAATGGGTTTAAAATATATGGTCAGGATGGAACATTTTTATACTATATGGGCGATCAGAAGCCGTCTGTATATTTGGGGGGATTTAACAATCCCAAAGATATAATTATTGATTCAAAGGATAGGATATATGTGCTTGATGCACCGAATAGAAGATTGGTTGTTTTTCAATATTTGAGTGATATATACAAGAAAGCTCGAAAAAATATGACGGTTGAAGAGCCTATGCTTAGGTGGTAGATTGATTAAAAATATAATTGGCAGGTTAGCGTATTTCTTTGACAGGATATCTTTGACACAGAAATTTCTTATTACTACTGTAACTATTGTTTTCGGATTGCTGTTTCTTATGAATATTATGATTTATCAAGATTTTAAAAATTTTATTATTAAAAGTGAACAGGAATCTTTTGATGCAAAGTTTAGAAATATATTAATGAGTAAGACAAGTCTTTATGTATATAGAAATTTATGGAATGAGTATATTGACTTTTCTACACTTTTTAACAGTCTTGATTTTGAACCGGAATTAATTGATATTGTAGTTTATGATAATAAAGGTAAGCGATTAGCTGTGAAAAATTCAAAGCAGTTATTAAGCTTGAATAATGAAAGTGATGGGCTGAAGATAGCTTTAAAAGGGGAAAATTTTTATGAGATTAAACATATAGATAAAGTTGAAAGCGCTCATTATCTCATGAATATAAAAAATGTTGAATATGTACAAGAAATTTATATACCTGTTGTTTTTTCCGGCGAAATAAAAGGGGTAATGGAAGTTTATAAAAATGCTACCAATGTAATACATAATATTAATCATGTCAGAGTGAGGGCTTCCATATTTACTCTTTTAGGTTTTATAGCATATATTTTTATGCTGTATTTGGTCGTGAAAAAAATTGAAGAACGTGAAATTGCTCTTAATGAAAAAGTTAATCAGCTTGAAAAAATTTCACTTCTTGGTCAATTTGCATCTAAAATGGCTCACGAGCTTGGCACGCCTATTCACGTTATTTTGGGCAACGCTGATTTATTGCTTGAAATGTATGAAGATGAGTTTGTAAAAGAAAGGGCAGAAAGTATTGTAAGACAGACATCTAAAATGAAGACTATAATCAAAAATTATCTTTATGCCTCAAAAAAACCTGACCCAAATATAGAAGAGTTTAACTTGAAAGTGCTGATAGAGAATTTGATTCAGGATATATCTTTTACAATTTCTGACAATATTAAAATTACTTATTCTACATCAGATTATGACATCGTTTCTGATAGGGGATTTATAGAGCAGATACTTTTTAATTTTATAAAAAATTCAGCTGATAGTATTGGAGCTGATAATGGTCAAATTGAAGTAAAATCTATAATCAAGAAGCCAATCGTGGATATTTCGGTAACAGACAATGGGAAAGGTGTGCCGAAAGAGGTTATTGATAAAATATTTAATCCGTTTTTTTCCACTAAAAAAACCGGCAAAGGTACCGGCCTCGGATTATCCGTTTGTAAAGAGTTGGCAGAGGCTTTAAAGGGTGAAATATACTTTGAATCAAACAATAAAAATACAACTTTTGGGATAAGGATACCGGTTAATTATTATGAAGCTTAAAGTGTTAGTGGTTGATGACGACAAAAACTCAAGAGAAATAATTAAAATGGGGCTTCAAAAAGACTATGATGTTAAAGTCGCTTATGATGGAATACACGCCTACGATATATTAAAAAAGGAAAAATTTGACGTTATAATATGTGACTTTGTTATGAATGAGCTTGACGGACTTGAGCTTCTCAGAAGGATAAAAAGTGAAGGTAACGATGCTATTTTTATATTAATAACTGCCTTTGGTACAAGCGAGCTGACAATAAAGTCAATACAAGAGGGGGCTTATGAATATTTGAGCAAGCCTTTCAAAATTAAAGATTTAAAAAGAATAATTGAAAATTATGAAAAGAGGCAAGAGGCTGCAATTTCGGTAGAAAACAATAACAACACAGAAACAGAAAATAAAGACGAAATTATAGCCAATTCTCCTAGCTTTGTGCAAATATTGAAGGAGTTGGCTAAGATAGCTAAAAGTGATATGCCAGTTTTAATTTTGGGTGAAAGTGGAACAGGTAAAGAAGTAATAGCTAACCTAATTCATAAGTATAGTAACAGAAAGAATAATGAGTTTTTTGCCGTAAATTGTAATGCGATTCCGGCTTCTCTTTTGGAATCTGAACTTTTTGGATATGAAAAAGGCTCATTTACAGGCGCAGATAAAGATAAAAAGGGATATTTTGAACTTGCAAACAATGGGACTCTATTTTTAGACGAAATAGGCGATCTTGAGCTTGATATTCAGGTAAAATTATTGAGAGTTTTGCAAGAAAACACTATTAGGAGAGTAGGAGGTAAAAAGGAAATAAAGCTCAATGTAAGGTATGTTTTTGCAACCAATGTAAACCTTGAAAATAAGGTTAAAGATGGGAAGTTTAGAAAAGATTTATATTTTAGATTAAAGGTTGCTGAAATTAAATTACCGCCATTGAGGGAAAGAAAGTCAGATATACTTCCCCTCGCCAATTATTTTCTAAAAAAATATGCTGAAGGTGGAGAAATTTTGAAACTTTCCAAAGAAGCTGAAAAATGTCTTCTAAAATACGACTTTCCCGGGAATATTAGAGAGCTTGAAAATGTTATCAGAAATGCAATAGTAAAAGCTAAAGATAGCGGTGTTATTTTAAAAACAGACCTCAATCTCTGTCCAATTGACAAGGCAGAGAATGTACTTGTCGATAAGAATGCCTTAATAAAAGCCCTTGATGATTATAATGGCAATAAGGTCAAAGTAGCGGAAGCTTTGGGAATTAGCAGATCTACACTATATAGAATGCTGGACAGGCACGGCATTAAATAGCTTCGGGCAGTTCTCTGTTAAACTGAAAATTAGTATCGATTTGTGTCGTTGTCCAATCTTTTATTGTTAATGTTTCAAATCTGTTTCAAAAGTGTGTCAAAAGTGTACCACCACTGTGTCAAAATATTGTATTTTGTATACAGTTTGTATCAATAATAAGTGATCAATTTTCTGGCAAGCCAAAAAATCTTACAAGTTTGGTATGAAAATAAGTGAACCACCTTTATATAGTGCGATACGTTAGATTATTAAAGTAGGCAATGGTTCATAAAAAAATGACAATTGTTGGCACAGTTAATGCTATAAGTAATTCAACAAATTTGTTTCATAAAACAGACAGGAGGTATTTATGAAAAAACTTTTAATGTTGTTAGCTTTATTGGCTTTACCAACCATGCTTTTTGCAGCGGTTGCGGGGACTGCACACGACTTCTCAAGTGCAGGCAATAATTACGGTACTACTGCATGTTCAGGTTGTCACAAACCTCACAACGCAGGTACATTAATCCCTTTGTGGAATGATTCAAACAAGTTTGATGATACCACTTATGCTGCGTATTCATCTCCAACAGATGCTTTGAATCAAACACCTGGAAGTACTTTGGGTAATGTTTCACAAGCTTGTATGGCTTGTCATGATGGTATGGTAGAATCTGTAAATGTTGATTTTGCAAGTGCGCTACCAGTAAAAGCAGGCATTACTACAGGTTTGAAATTAGATTATACCAATAATTCAGGTGGCCAGCACCCTGTAGCTATTAAGTATGATGATGCAGGAACTAATACTGCATTGGTAGCTTTAGCAACTGTTAAGTCAGCAGGTTTTAAATTTTATGGGGCTTCTTCTGATACTTTAGAGTGTGCAACTTGTCATGATCCACATGATGATACAAATGGAGACTTTTTAAGGGCATCAAAAACAACACTTTGTCAGACTTGCCATAACAATTAATAGCTTTTTGTGGCGGGGTAAAGTACCCCGCCTTGATAAGCTATTAATCATGAGGTGGGATATGTGTAAAATTAAATTCAAATTCCTTGTAATTTCTTTTTTTCTATTAACTTCCGGCTATTTATATGCGTCAAGTTGTTCAACATATAACTGTCATAATTTTACTCCTGATGGTCATACAAGCCCTCATAATTTTTCGAGGGTCGACGGTGCTGATGTTAGTCCATGTGCTCCTTGCCATAAGCCTCATAATGCAGGGACTAAAATACCTTTGTGGAACGATGTAAATAAATATGATGATGGTGCGGCATATTCGGCATATACTAGCCCTACCAATACTCTTGATAATATTCAAGACACATCTATTAACCCATCATCAGAAGCCTGTATGGCTTGTCATGATGGGATGTCAGAATCAACTGGATATACTGAGAGTTATTTTGCAAGCCTCAATATGGGTAAATTGGAAATAGACTACAGCAAAGCAAATCATCCAATAGGAATAGAATATGATTATAATAAAGATTCAGGCCTTAGTAGTAATGTAAATAATGGTAAAGTTATTGGCACTAATGGTAGTTACAAGCTTGTTAATGGTAAGGTAGAATGTATAACATGTCATGACCCTCACAAAAAAGGACCAGTAGGTACGGATATGCTGTTTTATAAATTTTATGGGACTGTATCTGCTGAAGTTGCAATACCATATAATAAGTTACTAAGGACAACTGATCTTAAGACATTTTGTGCTGATTGCCACTCGACTAAATGAGGTTTTTGAGAATTGGGGGTGTGATGATGTATGGATTTTTTAAAGTAAGAAGGATTTCTGAGTTTAATATTATACTGCATAATAACTTATTTATAGATATTGATTATAGAGTTTTTTTATACGAATAGACATTGATTTAGTTAAAAATAATTAACAAGGTTTATTTTATGGGGAATAGTTGTAGGTATATTTTTGTGATCTTTTTGATGTTTTCTGCAACTTGTTTTGCAGTATCAAATTCTCATAGGTTTACTTTTATGGGTAAGAGTGATGACGAAGGCAAACAATATTGTAAGTATTGTCATAAGATAAGAAAATCGTATGACATTGAAGCTTTCTGGGGTAAAAGTAAGATTTACGAGTATGCAACGCCCACTATAAATGTGAAAGAATTTAAGAAAAATATTAAGAGTATTGAAAAGATAACCGAAGTGTGTCTTTCCTGCCATCCTGATTATATAAATCATAATAATCTGCACCCTTTTTCAATATCGATTGATACTGCTAAAAATGTGAAAAAAAATATTGCTGTGATAAACAAAAAAGTATTGGACAAACTGCCTTTGTTTTCTAATAATAAGGTTGAGTGTGCCACTTGTCATGATCCTCATGGGAAGAAAGATAAATTATTAAGAGATGGTTTAAATAGTCTTTGCAGTGATTGTCATGATAAATAAATTTTATATTTTATTGTTGTCTTTACTCATTTTTATATTCTTAGATAAAATTACTTTTGCTGGTCATCTCTATTTAAATGCTGGTTATGATTTACAATTACAACAATATGGTTTTAGCGATAATCAGACTAAAAAAACGGAATCAAATCAATTGGATAACTTGTTTCTTGAAACATCTTTTAATCGTGATTTTTATGGAAGGCGTTTGGGAAGTATAGATCTTGATGCAAAGGTTAACAGATATGATTTAGGATTTTATAATGATAATATGAAGATTAGTACCCCTTTTTATAAATCTGATAGCGAATCTGATACATTTTATAATGTAAAAAGTAAGTTAAGGTTTAACATCCCAAAGTATAAAATTTCCATGTCATTCGAACATTATGCAAATAAAGAAACAGATATTGATAACGATATATACTTTAATTCTCTTTCTAAGATAAAGTCTGACGTCAGTGAATTAGAAGGTATAATTAAATCTTTAGGCGACTATCAGAAAAGCTCTACTACTAATTATTATTTTTTCAAGCCGGGTAGCTTGACATTAATGTCAAGCTATACTGTTTATGATTATAAAAATACTACTGACAATGCCAGTTATCTTAAAAATGAAACAAATCTATCTACTGGTGCAGGTATAAAGAATAATTTTAGTCTATATTATGAGTCAAATAAAAAAGATTATGTTGACAGCTCAGACAATGAAGAAGAAGATGTGTATAAACTTGGATTTGTTGATGTTTTTGGAAATTCTGTAAACTATAAGCTTGGAGATTTCAAGGTTGGCGGATATGGTGAAAAAATAAAAGAATTTTATAAGGGTGCTTATTATGAAAGCCGACATTTATTTGCTGATTTTGGCTATGAAAAAGGGGTAAATTCATTACAGAATAATTTCTCATATAAGTATGATGAAGGTAAATATACCAATGACATAAAAGAAGGCTATTTTTATGATTTTGCTTATAACTATGACACCATAGATTTACCTTTTTACATTAAATTTTCGATAGGTAAAGAAAAAGTTGACTTAAATGACATTAATAATACGTATAATTATATCGGAATTACCAATTTGTTATCAGGTGGACTTAAGGGGAGTGGCAGTTTATTAATTTTAAATACCGGAAATTCTTCTATAACCATTGATTTGACAGGAATAAATATTGATGGCTCAAATGCCGGTTTGGGTTTGATAGTATTATCTTCTGGCGGACAGTATACAATTAACTTCGGTACATCCGTTGATGGAATTATAAATGTTATATCAGGTGATTCTAACGATCTCGAATTTAGTGTTAATAATTTAAACTATGGAACTTATGATAAAAAAATAATAGGTGGAAGTACGGGTTATTTTCTTAATACTTCTGAATATTTTAAAAATAGGTTTGATATTAATTACCTTAGTTATAATTATACAATTACAGATGACCCTCGAGGGAATCTTGATTATAATGACGAATATATTTTCAGTGCAGAAGATAGATTTGAAATTAGACCTTATGTTTATATCTTTGATAAGGCATTTAGATACAGCCACAATGATTACGATAATGAGTTTTATGATGAAATGTTTTTTGAGTCTAAAGATGGTTACTATACTTTAGATAAAAAGTTATATCTAAATAGTAAATATCAGACACGTAATGGTAACGGTTATGATAAAAGGGATAAATACGAGTTTATGCTTTATAGTGAAATTCTTGGTAAAAAAGGAAAGTTATCATTTTTCCCACTATATTCTAAAGAAACTGAAAAAAATAACTATACTAAAAGATTAAATAGTATTGAACTTTTAATAAATTATAAAATAAATAATTTTAGAGCATTTTATTCTAAAGAAATATATGAATATGCAAATAGTACTGAAAAGACTAAAAATACTATTAGAGATTTTAATTATCAAATCAATGCTCGAAATGTTATTGGTGAATTGATTTATAGAGCCTATGATTATGAGCAGAAGGTTGAAACTTATAATGCAAATATAAAACTAATAAAATATAAATATTTTCCGACAGTTTCACCATATTTGATTGCAGAGTTTGGTTTTGAAAGAGATAGGGATGATGCTACCGGAAGTTTTAAAAATGATGACTATTTTAAATTTAAACTTACTTATCAACCTACATCAAGGTTGGAAAGTATATTCTCGTACGAGAAAGAGCTTGATAAGAGTAGCAATAAAGGGGATGATTATGAGTTTATTGCTAAATATTACACAAGGGTATTTAGACTTGCAATTGGCTATCGAAAGAATATAACTGTCGAAAACGACATGAGGAGAACAGAAGATGTTGTATATTTCAAGATTAGTAAGAATTTTGACTATTTTTATAAGTCTCGCAATTAGTGTTAATGTTTTTGCAAATAATATTGTTGCTGAAATTGGCAATACTTCGATTACTCAATTTGAAGTTAATAGTTTTGTTAATACAGTGTTGCCAATAGGAAAATTTCATGGGGCAAGCCTTAATAAAGCTGACTATTGGAAGGATGCTTTTAAAGCTGCAGTAGAGTCAAGAAAATTAAGTTTATATCTGCATAAAACTGAACCTGAAGTTTATAAAAAGGCAGAAGAAAAAGCAAGCAATGTGATTAAAGATATTAGGAAAAGGTTTAAAAGTGATAATGAATTTCAAGAAGCATTAGCACAAAATTATATAACTGAGAAGGATCTTTTGTTAACACATATAGATTTAAATATAAAGAATGCTTTTAAAGAAGCTATTGAATCTACAGATATTCCAGATAGCCAGCTATTAGATTACTACAATAATAACAAAGACATGTTTAATCTTGGCTCATCTTGGAAGGTAGATAATTGTTTAATAGAGGCTGATGCAAGAAACTTAAAGCCTGAGCAGATGAAAGAAAAAGAAAATTTTGCCAATGAAGTTAAGCAAAGACTTCAACAAGGTGATAAATCTGCGCTAAAAGAGTGTTCTGATAAAAAGTATCCAAAAGAGGAAAGAATTTATAGATTCTCTAAAAATTACCCAATACAAGATATTGAAAAATTAGAGAAGGGTCAGTATGGCGGTCCATATAAAAATATTTTTGGATTTTTAATTGTCCATGTCAAAGAAGAATTTCCTCCTGAGATAATACCGTTTCAAGAGGTAAAAGAGGAAATTAAGAGAATTATGCATAACGGTATATTTAAAAAAAGATATGCTGAGGTTATGGAGAAGGCTAATGGTACGTTTGACGTTAAAGTTATTGATAATACTGTTAATAATTAGTGGTTGTGCTTATAAAGAAAAGAGCACTGCTAACTTTTTAGAATATTTTTACCCGGATATTACTAACCCAAAAGTTGCGTTGGTAGAAATTATTGACGGTAAAACTATAGAAGAAAATTACAGTTTTTTTAAGAAATTCTTTGGATACGGTTATGATGCTGTGCCTATTTTGTTTAGACCTTTTGCAGTTGCTGCAAATGATAATTATATTGCAGTAAGTGATATAGTGTTTGGTATATTATATGTTTTTGATAAAAATAATTTTAGGCTTAAGACAATCAGAGAGTTTAATTCAACACATTTAAAGTCGATAGTTGATCTTGATTTTGATGGTAATGATCTTTATTTGGTTGATTCAGATTTAGGTAAAATTATTAAAGTTAATATTATTACAGATAAAATATCCTTTTTTGATATCCCTGTGAAGAAACCAACTTCTATTAAAGTTGACCGCAAAAATAATGTGATATTTATAAGTGACAAAGAAAGAAATAATATTTTGGAGACAGATTTTAGCGGGAATATATTAAAAGAGTTTAATTATGAAATGAACTTTCCCATTGATATTGACGTAATCCCTGATGAAAGGACTTTATTTGTGCTTGACTCCATGAATTTTAGAGTTTTAAAGTTTGACTATAACGGAAAATTATTAGGAAGCTTTGGCAGCATAGGTAACAGTCCGGGTTATTTTTCCAAGCCCAAAGGGATATGCATAGACAAATATAAAAGAGTTTATATTACTGATACCGATTTTGATAATTTCCAAATTTTTAACATAAATGGAGATTTATTGTTTTTCATAGGGAAGAATGGCTCTCATGATGACGAATTTTATATGCCTGAAAGAATTTATTGTTATGAAGATGAAATTTATATAGCTGATCTTTTTAATTCGAGAATAAAAAAATATAAGTCTTATGAATAAATGGTATATAATTTGCATTTTAGTTTCCGGAGGTAAGATATGAAAAAAATTTGTTTATTCTTTATAATTATGCTTTTCACTATAGTTGTTTATGCTGGTGTGCAAAATACGAAGCATAATTTGTCTAAATCTGGCCCCGGGACTATAAAATCAAGCACCGAGGATAGAGTATGTGTTTTTTGTCATACTCCACATAATGCTTTAACATATGCACCTTTATGGAATAGAGAACTGAGTAATACAGTTTACACTACATATACATCAAACACCTTAAACGCGAATCCTGGTCAACCTACAGGTAATTCAAGACTTTGTTTATCTTGCCATGATGGCACTATTGCGCTTAATGCTATTTATAATGGTTCAGTTAGTGATTTAAATGCTACTATTTCAGGTGGAGCCAATCTCGGGACAAATTTGATGGACGATCATCCGATTTCATTTGTGTATGACAGTTCTCTTGCATCTTCTGATACTCAATTAAAGTCACCTCTCAGCTTGCCAAGTTTTATTAAGTTGCAAAATAATAGGATAGAGTGTACCACTTGTCATGACCCTCATACCGAAGCTGAATATTTTCTAAGAAATGCTGATAAACTTACTCTGTGTACAGCTTGTCATGACAAGAAAACAGGAACGTTGACATTTACAAATTCCGTTCATAATCAAGTAGTTACTAATTCTCCAATTTCATCAGATTATTCGTGCGGAAATTGCCACAAGGCCCATAATGCAAAGGACTTAATTACTAACTCTCAGACTTCTCAGTTATTAAGGGGCAATGAAGAAAACCTATGCTTTGTGTGTCATGGCTCAAGCGGAAACTTAGCCGTGGCTCCTGTGCCAAACGGGACAGGTAAAAATATTGAAAGTGTTACAGATACTTCAGTCGGTACATATGCTTCTCCAGGTTATAATAACGTTACTTGTGGAAAATCAAGCACAAACTATGCCTGCCATAAGGGGAAATTTAAAGATACAAATCCAAATAACTTTAGATATTACAATAAATCCCATGATGTAATTTCTACTGCTCAATCAGGTAACAGTACACATATGGAGTGTATTAACTGCCATGGACCGCATGGAGTGCAAAAAGATAATTTGGCTACTACTGTCATTGAAAGTCTTGTTGACCCTGACACACTGCAGCCTTTTACCCCTACGCAGAGTACTAGCTATACAGGTACAAGCAGCTATTGGAAAAAGTTTTATAGAATAAATGAATTTTGTTTGAAATGCCATGATGGTTCTTACTCTCAAAATCCCGCTAACAGAAGTGATTTAACGGTAAGCACAGCTACAAATAGGGCGCCGATAGTGTTGACAAGGTTTTCAAATGAGACGCATGGTTCTAAGTCAATTCCATGTCTTGCGTGCCATGATATACATTCAGGAAACTATATGGCTATGGTTAAAGATGTAAATTGGAATATTGATGGGGGAGCCCCCTTTAGCACAAAAGATGCTAGTAGAACACTTCAGACTACTATTTACGTTAGTAATGTCAATTTTACAAATTTCTGTTATGGAACTTGCCATAATGGTAGAAGTTTTACAAGTCATTCTAATCCTCACGTTCAATATATTAATAATGGTGGTTACTGTATAAGATGTCATTTTCATGATGGTGGCTTATTGTAATGAGCGAATTTGTTAATAAATTACAAAAACGCTTCTATAGGAGGACGTTTGTATTTGTATTAACTTTTACAATATTATTTTTAATGATACTACCGGTAATAGTATATTTTGTGGAATTAAGTGGTAATAAACACAAATTTATTGAAAGGCTTGATAAATTGACTCGTCTTGAATTAGCTAACATAATAGATGAGAAGGGTGAGTTTAAACCGAATTACCCTTTAATTGAGGATAGCATTAATGATTTGTATAATTATGGGGATATAGTTGACTTTAGGATATGGGTTGGTAATAAAATATTATATAGCTTTGCCAACAAATCTTTCATCGGTAGAAAATTTATCAACGAAGAGCTTATAGAATCGATTAAGAAAAATAAAATAATAAGTGAATATGTAAATCCCGGCAAAAATGAAAACTACTACCTTTTGGATAAAGGCTTATTACTTGAAACATATATCCCGATTACCAAAAGCGGTAAAGTTGTGGCCGTTGCTGAGTATTATACAGTAGCTCCAAAATTATTTTTACTTGGACCTCAAACGTTTGCAGTTATTCTTTTTGCTTCACTTATACCTTTTATAGTATATGTAATTCTTTATAGAGAGTTCAAAAATGCAATTAAAACCCTTGATAATTTTGATAACAAGCTGAAAGTTTCCTATGATAAATTGGGCATTTCTTATTCCAATAGTATTAAGAGTCTGTCAAAAGTACTTGAAATGAAAGATGTTGAAACTGAAGGGCATGCTGAAAGAGTCGCGCTGATATCGTTAAATATTGCAAATAAGTTAAAGTTAAACAGTTATGAAACTGGCCAGATTGTTATAGGAGCCTATTTACATGATATAGGAAAGATAAGTGTTCCTGATAGTATTATTTTGAAAAATGAGGCATTGTTGGACTTTGAGAGGAAGATAGTGCAAAAGCACGTGTTGATGGGCTATAAGTTGGTGGAGAGTGACGAGGTCTTATCTACGGTAAAAGATTTAATTTTGTACCACCATGAAAAATGGGATGGGACAGGTTATATTCATGGACTCAAGGGCGAGGAGATTCCATTTATTGCGAGAATTTTTAGTATTATAGATGTTTTTGATGCTCTTGTGTCTGAGAGACCTTATAAAAAGGCTTACAACTTTAATGAAGCCATGGATGTTATTAAGTCTTATTCCGGCTCATATTTTGACCCTGCACTTGTGGAAGTTTTTTTAACTTTAACGGAAAATGAATATAATGATATCGTACATAATATTAATTCTATGAAAATAGCTAACATTATAAATAGCGCAATTACGGTTGTTTTAAACAATAAAGTAGCTATATGAGAATATTTTATACTGCTTACCCTAATCAATTAAACAGCTATCTGTCTGATTTTGTAAATATGCATAGTTATGTTATTAAATATTTTCTAATATTTCGCCTATTTTAGAGCTGTTTTTATTAACATGGTCAAGGACTATGCCATACATTGTGCCAATATTCCAGACAACTACCCCTTCGAGCACATTATCCAGTATTGTTTTAAAATTGAAACATTTTTTACAGACACATTCCTCTCTAAAACCGCACGTACAAAGTGTGATATAAACATTTTCACCAACTTGAAGGCTTACTTCTTGGTTGGTGAGAATACACTTTATGCCGCCAAGACTGATATCTTTTATAATAATATCTTGACAGTCATATGCATGTAAGTTGGTCTTAATAAGGCCTTTTAAATTGGTTTCAATTCTGTCATATTTTCTTGGTGAGTAAAAAATTTTATTTAGACATGCCTCAAAATTTTTAGAACTTTTTATCAAACATTTATTATTGCTGCAATAGACGCATTTATAGCTAATTTCATTTTTTTTGCTAATTGTGTGAAAGTTGGTCAAATTTATAAATTGGCTTTTTTCAATTAAAAACATACTGGTAGAGCCAGTATTGTTATCAGTTAGCCAAAATGAACAAATTATGTAGTTGGGTGTAATTGGGTGAATACTACAACCAACTACTGTAACATCTTGAATAATATTCATATTTTAGTTATTGCAATAAATGTGCCATTAATAAACTATAACTTTATTTTTGCCAGATTTTTTAGCTTCATATAGTGCATCGTCAGCTAATTTTATAGCGTCTTCAATTTTAGTTTTTTCTGTTAAAACATATACGCCCAGACTTGCTGTTATTTTAAGGCTTAGTGAGCCGATATGAAATGTTTCTGATTCTATATTTTTTCTTATTCTTTCAGCAATTGTTTTAACTTCAATTACATCCAAGTCAGGAATAACGGCTAAAAATTCTTCCCCACCGTACCTTCCTACAAAGTCCGACTTTCTTATAGTATTTGATATTATGGCGGAAAATTCTTTTAATATTTGGTCACCGACAAGATGCCCATATGTATCATTAATGACTTTAAAGTTATCAATATCAATCATTATGATACCAAGTGATTTATTTTTATTGTTGTAGTCTTCAATTTTTTCCATAAGTGCTTTTCTGTTTAACACTCCTGTCAATACGTCATGTATACTTTCATTGTATAGTTTGTTGTAAGCATTTTTAAGTTTGTTTTCTAATTTTATTATTCTTTCTGCAGCAAAAATCCTGACTTTTAATTCTTGGAATGTAAAAGGTTTTACTATATAGTCATCAACGCCGTTATGGAGTGCCTCAATTGTGTCATCTTTTTCAGATTTTCCAGTAACCATAATGATATATACATATCTGTCAATCTTTGATTCTCTTATTTTTTGTGTAATCTCTATTCCGCTCATACCGGGCATCATCCAGTCAAGCAAGGCAATCGAAATATTTAATTCGTTTATTTTATTAAGTGCATCTATACCGTTGGAAGCGTAATGAACTTTAAATCCGAGCTTATTTATGTATAAGCCAAGTAGATTTTGAGCATCCTTATCATCGTCTGCTATTAAAATTTCTAACATTTAAGCTCTCCTATCCAAAATGTTACCAACTTTTAATAACATTGTAAATATATTAGTATTTTTTTTAAGTTTTTTTGTTAATTATTCTTACACTAATAAAAACTATCATAGACATAAGAATCATTGCTGCAGCAACCGGAGCAGAGTATTGAAGTCCAAAGTTATTAAACCTGTCATATATTAATACAGGCGCGACCATAGGATGATATGCAATGATTACAATCGCTCCGAATTCACCAATACCTCTTGCCCACATCATTAACATTCCATTTATTATTTCATGTCTTGCATTGGGCACTACTACTCTTGTAAATGCTGAAAACCAATTTGCTCCAAGCGTCCTCGCTGCATTTTCTAATTTTATATCAACTTTTCTAAAACCCTCTTTAGCTCCATTTACAAGGTAAGATGAGGATAAGAACATCATGGCAAACATAATTCCTATTTTACTATCAATTATGCGTATATTAAAATAATTATTTATAAATGTATTGTTGTAAGCTAACAGTATTGCTATTCCGGCGGCAGTGTGAGGTATCATGGTAGGTAAATCTATAACAGCTTCTACAAAAGATTTACCCCAAAAATTATACCTTGCCAAAATATAGGCAAGAGGAATCCCTGCGATAAAAGCTATAATTACCGCATAAAAAGATATGTAGAAGGTCAAACCAATAGATTTGTATACCTCTTTTTCAGATATGGTGTTTAATATGTTTGAAAGACCAACATTATATATCAGCTTGGCTATAGGGTAACTAAAAAATAAAATCAAAAATCCGCTGAGGAAATAAAAAATTAATTTATAAATTTCACTGTTTTTCATTTTTTTCTCTTAAAAAAACTATATCTTCTTTACTGAATCCAATTTTTAAACTTTTTTTACAAGAAGATAAGTTTATATTTGTGCATTTTGTAAATATCTTTTCCCCTTTGTGTGAAAGGTAAACTTTGAAATGGTCGGTATAGTTTAATATCTCCATGATTTCACAATCAAGTTTATAATCTGCAGAATACGGCTCTATCAATATTTTTGCAGGATTGATTGTAAATATTTTTTTATCTTTAAACCCTAATATATTGGCAGGGAGAATATTCTTGAATCCAAGAAACTTTGCTGTCTCTTTGTAAGTGGGGGAGTTAAAAATAATATCTTTGTTATTATATTCCAATATAGTTCCTTTATCGATTACTCCTATTTTGTCTGCCAGATAAAGTGCTTCACGAAAATTGTGAGTTACGTGTATAACTGTAATACCAAATCTTGGGATAAGCTGTTTTAAATAATCCATTATTTCATATTTAAACACTGGGTCAATGGCATTAAGAGGCTCATCAAGTAAAAGAGTTTTTGGTTTGTATAATAAAGCTCTTGCAAGTGCGACCCGTTGCTTTTCTCCGCCACTGAGTTTTTGGATGTCTCTTTCCATGATATCTTTTATTTTTAAAAAATCTATCAACTCTTCAAATAGCTTATTATCTATTTTTGTGTATTTTGAAGAAAAGAGAATGTTCTCCTTGACTTTCATGTTTGGGAAAAGTGCATAGTCTTGATATACAATAGAAAAATGCCTCTTTTCCGGTGGAAGATTTGTAATATTTTGATTTTTAAGAAATATTTTTCCGGTATTTGCTTTAATCAAACCGGCTATAATTTCAAGAAGTGTTGTTTTACCGCTTCCCGTTTTACCAAGAATTATAAAATATTCATTTTCATTAATTTCTAAATTATCAATAAATAAGTTAAAGTTTCCAATTTTATAAGATATATTATTTAAAATTAAAAAATTACTCATTTTTGATTATATTTCCTGTAACTAAAGGAGGATATATAGGGTTTTGTCCGGAGTTTTCCATAATCTTTCGTCCGTCTTCAGACAGTATGAAATTTAGAAACTTAATTGCCCCTTTTTTGTTATTGGGATAAATTTTATGGTCTTCAGGTATGGTTATGCCATACACAATTGGTTTTCCTGTTACCGTAATAAAATTGCTCGGCTTGCTTCCGGTAATGTTAAAATTAACTATGCTGTAAAAGTCTGAAAAATTAATATCATTGAGGGCAATTTCATTTGGCAATTTTACATACTTCAAATTATGTTGTATGGCAACCGACTTGTAAATAAACAGATAGTCAATTATTCCTGACTCAAGAAGTCCCAATAAATCTGTTTCTTTTGGCCTTACTATAATTTTTGAACGGTTTTCTTCTCCGTTTTCGTAACTATCTCCGTAATTCAGAAGCTGATTGTAGTAATTGTTGATTTTATAATATTTTTCAGCCAACTTAACCACTAAAATACTTCTGTAGCCGCAAGGGTCCAAATTAGGGTTTGAGTGCCCCACTTTTACATTATCTTTCAATAAGATATTGTACCAATTGTTGCTGTCTATGTTTTCACTGTATTTGGATTTGGCAGTGTAGGCTATTACCATTTCGTTTGTGGCAAAATGCACGTTAAATTTGGCATATTCTGGTATTAAGAGATTGTCTATGACAGAATAATCCGCAACTGCAACTATATCTGCAGGCTTTTTAAGCTCGGATATTTTTCTGGCACACACTCTGCTGCCGGAAGCTTCTCTAATTACGTCAAATTGCGGGTTATTTTTTTCAAATTCTTTTTCTAACATAGAGAAGGGGACACTCAAGCTTCCTGCATGAAAAACGATTATATTTTCTTTTGCACAAATTAACTGTGGAGCTAAAATTATAAAAAGTAGCAAAAGTCTGAACATAATTGTTAACCTCATAGGTATTTAGTATAAAAGTAACAAAAAACTAATGTTTTAACAACTAAGATTTTATTGCTATTATCGGGAATGAATATTATAAAGGCAAAAAATGGGATGGTGAATATGGATATTTTAAATTATGGTGACTTGGTAATATTAAGCGATAAAAAGGCAAGAAAATATATGATTACCTTGAAAGAGGGTGCAAGGTTTTCAAGTCAATACGGATTTATCGATCACGCGGAAATTATCAATGCAGGAAACGGCGGTCTTGTTAAGGCAAGTAAGGGGGAAGAATACAGGGTTTTTAAACCGACCTATATAGACTATGTTATGAAAATTAAAAGAAATGCACAGATAATATATCCGAAAGACACTGCAATGATACTTATGTATGCCGATATTTATCCAGGTTTAAATGTTTTGGAATCAGGTATAGGGCAGGGGGCTTTGTCAATCGCTCTTTTAAGAGCTTTGGGTGGTAGAGGAAGGTTGACTTCTATTGAAGTCAGAGAGGATTTTGCTTTGCAATCTAAAAACTTTATTCATAATTTTTTGGGCGAAGTTGACAATCATGATATTGTTATATCCAATATATATGACGGGTTTGAAGGCTGTTTTGATAGGATTGTTTTAGATTTGCCAGAGCCATGGCATGTGTTAAAACATTGTAAAACTGGACTTATCGATGGCGGGATGATAGTCTCTTACATTCCTACGGTTTTGCAAGTGAAAACCTATGTTGATACTTTAAAGGAAACCGGTTATTTTGATGATATAGAAACTTTCGAGCTAATAAAAAGGCCTTGGAAGGTAGACGGACTATCCGTCAGGCCGGAAATGTGGATTTATAATCACAGTGCATTTATAGTCAAGGCAAGAAAGATTAAATAGTTTTGTTAAATTTACCCCCCGCAATTTGTCCTAAGATTGAAACAGCAAGGAAAATGGGGATAAAATATAGGGAGACTTTGGAGAAGATTCTTATTCCTGCGACTAAAGGGATTGGTGCGTGGATGCATAGAAACCATCCGAGCGAATATTTTTTATATTTCGCTCTCAGTATTCCGAAAGGGATATTTATTGAGAATGCAAAAAGTGATATAAATATTATAAGTTGATATTTGCTCATGGTTATTTTATATACATTTTAAATAAAGGTGTAAAGATGAAAATTTTTATAATTGGTATGGGTGGCTTTTTCGGTGCAATTTTAAGATATTTTTCTTCAAAGTATACGAACCTTTTACTTTCTTCAAGTTTTCCTTACGGGACATTATTGGTGAATGTGGTTGGCTCTTTTACTCTCGGGTATTTGTATACTTTGTCTGTGGAAAAGCTTGCTATTACTGAAAACTTTAGAATGTTTGTAGGCGTAGGCTTTTTGGGCGCTTTTACGACTTTTTCAACTTTTTCTGTGGAGACTTTAAATCTGTTTGAAGATGGTATGTTATTGCTGGCTGTGGCAAATATTTTTCTAAATGTTTTTTTAAGCTTAATATTTGCTTATTTTGGAATTATATTGGCGAGGGTATGATTATGTTAAAATTACAAGGTAAACGAAAATTAATGAGAATATTTATTGGGGAAAAGGATAGGTATGAAGGGAAACCCCTATATAAAGCGATTGTTGATAAGTGCTTGGAGAACAATATCGCAGGTGCTACTGTAATCAGGGGGATATATGGGTATGGTGCCAGTTCGGTAATTCATTCGTCAAAAGTTTTGACACTTTCCGATGACTTACCTTTGATAGTGGAAATTGTAGATAAAGAGGAAAAGATTAATGAATTTTTGCCAATTATAGACTCAATGGTTGAGCATGGTTTGATTACATTAGAACTTGCTGATGTTATTACTTACAGATAGAGGTGTTTGATGGCAGGAAATAGTTTTGGAAGAATTTATAAGTTTATGACCTTCGGTGAAAGCCATGGTAAAGCTGTCGGAGTGGTTGTGGACGGTTGCCCTGCCGGGCTTGAGCTTGATGAGTCGGATATTCAAGTTGAACTCGACAGAAGAAGGCCTGGGCAGAGTGAGATAACAACGCCGCGAGATGAAAAGGACGAAGTCGAAATATTGAGCGGAGTTTTTGAAGGGAAAACAACCGGTACACCCATATGTATGCTTGTGTATAATAAAAATCAAATATCAAAAGATTATAGTAAGGTTAAAGATCTTTTTAGACCCGGGCATGCTGACTATACATATTTTATGAAATATGGAATTAGGGATTACAGAGGCGGGGGGCGTTCTTCTTCAAGGGAAACAATTGGGCGGGTATGTGCCGGTGCAATTGCCAAAAAAATATTACGAAATAAAAATATCGATATTATTGGTCATGTGTTGCAAGTAGGAAAGATTAAGGCTGAAACTTTCAAAAGGGATGATATAGAGAAAAATCCTGTAAGGTGTGCTGATATAGAAGCCGCCCAAAAAATGTTTGACTTTATTTTGGAAACAAAAAATAGAGGAGATTCAGTAGGTGGAGTTGTTGAAATTATAATAAAAGGTGTGCCGGTTGGTGTTGGCGAGCCTGTATTTGATAGATTAAATGCAGAGCTTGCAAAGGGGATAATGTCTATACCTGCCGTAAAGGGGATAGAGTTTGGCGTAGGTTTTAAAGCGGCAGAGATGTTTGGCAGTGAAAATAATGATGAGATGTCACCCTATGGGTTTTATTCAAACAATGCAGGTGGGACTCTCGGCGGAATTTCAACAGGGCAGGATATTATCTTCAGATTTGTTGTAAAGCCGGCATCTTCAATATTAATTCCAAAAAGGACAGTAGATGTTTTTGGTAATGAAAAAACTGTAGTGACAGAAGGCAGACATGACCCGTGCGTTGCTCCTCGTGTTGTACCAATAGCAGAGTCTATGTCAGCCTGCGTTTTGTTTGACTTA
>NZ_JAJAFU010000007.1 GCF_020480685.1 Deferrivibrio essentukiensis | reverse complement strand
TATTGCTATATCAACACATCTGCCCAATTTATTACAAATAAATCTTTCATAATCTATAATATTTTTAATTAGAACCTCTTCAAATTTATATAAAAAATCACTATTTTCAACTATATCAATAAAATAACCGGGATAAATTACCCCTTTTTGTGGATGATTTATTCTTACTAAGGCTTCAAAACTTTTCAATATATGAGTTTTTGCATCAAATATAGGCTGCAAATAAAATACAAAATAATTTGATTCAATGCATTCTTTTATTAACTGTGTTTTTTGAAAATATTCAGATATGCTCTTGTTTATTTCATCATTATAAATTTTAAAAGAATTTGCCTTTTCGCTTTTTGATAAACTCAATGCTACTTCGGCTCTTGTTATCATATTAGTAGCGTTTACTTCATCACTTAGAAAGGATATGCCTGTATTTATATTAACTTTTACTCTTTTCCCATCAATAAAAATATCTTCATTAAATATGTCTTCAATTTTTTTAAGTATATTTAATATATCACTTTGATCGCTAAGGTTTATAAAAAGCCCAAAACTATCGCCACCTAACCTTGAAATAGCATCAGACTTATAAAAAGCATTTTCAAGCATTGTGGATATCTTTTGCAAAAGACGATCACAAAAGCTAAAACCATAAATATCATTTAGCGTTGTAAATTCATATATATCAATTATTATAACTGCTAAAATACTTCTTGAACCCTCTAACGACTTGATATCTTTATCTATCTTCTTTACAAAACCTTCTCTGTTTAGAAGCCCGGTAAGAATATCTCGATATTTAAACTTATGTATCTCCTCTTCTAAATAAACCTCCTTTGATACATCTTTTGCTATTGAAACAAATTTTTTGACTACGCCATCTTCCAATATAGGCATAATAGTATTGTCTATTTGAAAAAACTCACCATCCTTCCTTTTATTTATTACCGCCCCTTTAAAAATATTTCCTGAAAGCACCGTATCCCAAAGGTTTTTATAAAATTCTTTATCATATATGTCTGATTTAAAAATTGCAGGGGTAGCGCCGATAAGCTCATTTTTATTATAACCGCTAATATCTGTTACAGCATTATTGACATATTCTATTTTACCATTTTTATCAGTAATCAATATCCAATCATAAGTATTTTCTATAGCACTAAAAAATGTATTTTTTAAATTTAGCTCTTTTATATTTTTAAGACTATTAATTACTACTTCCTGAAGCACTTTTAGTGCATCTAATATATTTTCATTAAAAAAATATTCTCTATTAGAGTATAGGTTTAAAATATAATATTCTTTATCCAGACTAAATGGGATTGCACAGGAAGATAAAAAATTCCTTTTAAGCATCTCTTTCTGCCATAATCTCATTGATAAGTTATTTTTGGTATCTGAATTAAATTTTATGGTATTTGCCATAATGGATTTAAAAGTAGGACCAGAGTCAAAACCTTCTTTATTTAACGTTGATAAAAAATATTTAAGATAACCTTCATTATAGCCTTCATTTGCCAAAGGTATTATTCTTTTCCTCTTTAGCTTTCCTACCCACGCAAAAGATATATTCTTGTCCAAAACAACTTCTTTACAAAGTGCTTTGAAAAAACTTTCATATGTTAGAAAACTATTGCTTACCACCTTGTTGATTTTATATAAAATATTATAAATATCTCTATAATTTGTTTCATTTGTAACATCTATAAAAAACATACATCCGGCATTTAACCCTTTATAATTAATTGTAACATCCTGAATATGAAAATATTTGACACTGCCGTTTTTAACTTTTAAGGGGAGATAATGAAAAGAATGGTTTAAACTATACCCTGATTTCCTTTTTTCAGATAAAACCTTAACTGTCTCTGAAAAGTAATCGTTAAAAAGTGATGAAAAGTTAATATTATTTAAATATTCAAAATCATAACCTGTTTGAGCCTCAAACCCTTTGTCAGCAAACAGTACTTTATCATCAAAGTAGATGACGAAGCTAATCAAATCGCTCTCATCCAAATATCCAATTACATCTTTGAGATGTTGTGTATTTTCATTATATACTTCGACAAAATATACTTTATTATTTACCCTATTTATTACAGTAGAATATACTAAAAAATCTAACGGAGCCTTATCTTTATTATCTACAGTAAGATTACTTTTAAAGCTTTCCTTATCTTTATAAAATAAGTTGTAATAAAAATCAGAAAAACTCTCTATTGAATTCTTAGAAATCAAATCTTTAATATTTTCCGGTAGATTGGATATTGTCTTAGTAATATCTACTTTAATATCATTACCAACCAGATATATCTTTTTATAAAAGATACAAAATAAAGAATCAGTCATTTGCCTCACCAATTGTAATTTGAAAGATATTACCAAAAACACTATAGTTTGTAAAGTACTGATTTATCATAAGGTTATATTCTGACAATATTAGTCATATTTATCTATATTTTAAATATCATAAAAATATTAGAAATGTCTTAAATACTGACTTGGCCACTTGATGTCATATTTCAATTCCTTTGCAGCATATAGTGCCCAATATGGATTGCCCAACAACCCCCTTCCAAGTAAAATAATATCTGCTTGCTGAGTAGTTAAAATATGCTCAGCTTGAGATGCAGTAGTAATCATCCCTACAGCCCCAGTAAATATGTTAGCCTCACTTTTAATTTTATGTGCAAAATGTGTCTGATAGCCATAATCAAAAGGAATTACAGCATCCTCAACCAGACCACCACTTGACACATCAACCAAATCTACTTCATTTTCTTTAAGTATTTTAGATAGCTTAACTGTATCTTCAATCTCAAGCCCACCGTTATACCAATCAACAGCAGATATTCTAACAAACAATGGGATATTCTTCCCAATCGCTTTTCTTATACCCTTTACAATTTCCAAAGGAAGCCTCATCCTATTTTCAAAACTTCCACCATACTCATCGCACCTTTTATTTGTGATTGGAGATAAAAACTCATGAAGCAAATATCCATGAGCCATATGAATTTCTATAAAATCAAATCCGGCCTCCACTGCTCTCTCCGCTGCTTTGATAAATGATTGTTTAACAATATCTATATCAGTTTTGGTCATCTCTTTAGGTGTATCGGATTGCTTGTTAAAAGGGATTGCACTTGGGGCTATGACTTGCCAACCGCCATTTTGATGACTTAAAAATATGTCACCTTTCCAAGGAGCATCCTTTGACCCTTTTCTACCTGCGTGAGCCAGCTGTACACCAATTTTACAATCATATTTCTTCACCTGTCTAACCAATTCAGTCAATAGCTTAAGCTGATTATCATTATATAGTCCTAAATCGTAAGGGCTTATTCTACCTCTATCCTCTACAGCAGTAGCTTCAACTATAATAGCCCCTACTCCACCTATCGCCCTTGACGTATAATGTGTAAAATGCCAATCAGTAACCATACCATCAACAGCTGAATATTGACACATAGGGGACATAAATACCTTATTTTTAAACTCAACATTTCTGATTTTTATTGTTTCAAACAATTTTGCACCCATCCATACCTCCCATTAATTATTATATAAGTTACCTGGCACTTTATCTTAATTTATCTTAAAAAAGTTCAAAGTTCAACGTTCAAAGTTACCGCCAAGTACTAAGTGATAAGTATTAAGTATTAAGTATTCAATGCTAAACAGCACAAGATAGAAACGAAAAAACATACAAGTTTATAGAGTGTTAAACAAAAAACACTCTATAATTCTCTGTGTGCTCTATAATTAAAAAAGGACATATAAAGGACAGGCATTTTTATTCTGTTTATCTCAAAAACGAGTAAAGATTACCCCAAATATGGCTTTTTACTCGTTTTTTTTACTCGTTTTTTTGAGTAAAAACAATGATTGATAAAATTGAGAAAAATTAAAAAATCTTTGTAACTGCTTGTAAAATAAAGGAACATGAAAGAGGATGAAGTAGTATGATAGACACAAAAAAAGCGGGTGACCGGACTCGAACCGGCGACCTCAACCTTGGCAAGGTCGCGCTCTACCAGCTGAGCTACACCCGCATTCATCAGGGAATGTGTATATATAAAAATAGAATTTATTTGTCAACATTTTTTTATAAAAAACTTTCAAAAATTTTATTCAAAAAAAGTCTTGATTTTCTGAAAATTTATAATTATACATACAACCTCACATATGGCGACGTGGCCGAGTGGTTAGGCAGCGGTCTGCAAAATCGCTTACCCCGGTTCAATTCCGGGCGTCGCCTTTCTTTTTCTTTAACATCGCCACTTAAGCATTACTTGAAATTTAGAGCTTTATGTTATACAATTCCCCCATGCTTGAAAAACTAAAATTATTACCAGAATCTAACCCTGAGCCTATAATGCTTTCCGATACACATGGAAACATTATCTATAAAAACAGTGCCGCAAAAACTATTTTTCCTCATGCGAATAATCTTTGCGATATTTCAGAAAACTGTAGAAATATTTCAGAAAAATTTGACTTTGAAATTTTTGCAGAAAACAACAAATATTATAAAATTATTGGAAGATACCAAAAAGATGAAAATATTTATTTAATATATGTTTTTGATATTACTGAAATTAAGCAGAAACAAAATGAGCTCGAATTCTTGGCGAATTATGATGCACTAACGGGTCTTCCAAACAAAAATAAATTAATTAGAGATATGCTTGATAGAATAAACAATAAGACAGTCATAATGCTTATTGATATAAAATCTATGAGGCATGTAAATTCAATTTACGGATATGACATTGGCGACAAACTAATGGTAGAGTTTACAAAGCTCTTAAACAAAACTATCAGTAAACCTTTGGAAATTTACAGACTTTATGGAAATATTTTCGCGATATACGATTCAATTGGAGTTAATTGTCAGCTCAACTCAAAATTTTATCTGGAAAATATCTTTAACAAACTAAATGATCAGGTAATAAATATCAATAATTTGGATATACCTGTTCAAATAAGAATGGGTGTTGCAAGTTGCGAGGATTTAGATATAAAAGACGAAAATTATCCTCTTGAACAGCTTAAAATTGCTGAGATAGCAGTGCTTGAAGCCAAAAAAAATAATAGAAACATTCTCTATTACAATGAAATTAAGGATATAGAGCAAAGGTATCAAGAAAATAGATTCTGGCTATTCAGCTTTAAACAGATGCAAAAAAAAGATGATTGTAAACTTATCCCTTATTTTCAGCCAATAATTAATAACAAATCTCATTCAATAGATAAGTATGAAGCATTAATGAGACTTTCAATAAAAGGCAAAATATATACCCCCGATAAATTTATTGATATAGCCAACGAATCAGGAGAAATTGTTAATTTGACGATGATAATGATTAATGAAGTATTTAAAGTAGTTAATAATCATAATATAAATGTCGCTATAAATATCACTCCTCAAGACTTAAGGTCTGACATTATCACATTTCTTAAAGAAAAAATTTCAGAATACAGTATAAATCCGGAAAAAATAAACCTTGAACTTCTTGAAAATGAAGACTTCTACGAGCTTGAAGACAGAATTATTGAGTTAAAAGATTTAGGTTTCAAAATCTCTCTTGATGATTTTGGAAGCGGATTTTCAAATTTTAGCAAACTAATTTCTATGAAAATAGATTTTTTAAAAATTGACGGCTCTATAATAAAAAACATACACTGCGATGAAAACACTTTCCAGATTGTTAAAAATATAAATGAAATAGGGAAAACACTTGGATGTAAAACTATAGCAGAATATGTATCAAGTGCGGAAATATTTAGTAAGGTAATTGATATTGGTATAGATTACTCCCAAGGATATTTTTTCTATAAACCATCTCCCAAAATTACTTAGCTCTTTTTACAACTTTTGCAAGTATAATAAAAATTTATATTAAAATCATCTATTTCATCATCGATAATATCTCTAAATTTCTCTTTCAACAATGATTCAGACATGTCAATATCTCTAATATTTCCACATTTGCTGCAAACCAGGTGTATATGTTTATTGATATTTAGTTCATACATTTTCTTTTTTCCAGGGAAATTAACCTCTTTTACAATACCGTTTTCAATTAAAGTACTT
Source organism: Deferrivibrio essentukiensis (assembly GCF_020480685.1). Taxonomy (NCBI): domain Bacteria; kingdom Pseudomonadati; phylum Deferribacterota; class Deferribacteres; order Deferribacterales; family Deferrivibrionaceae; genus Deferrivibrio; species Deferrivibrio essentukiensis. Next base: position 78,025 of record NZ_JAJAFU010000007.1, on the reverse strand, counting down.
AAATTTTTATAAACAGTAGCAACAGAAACAGATGGAAGGGTAGATGTAATCTCCGTTACAATACTATCCGTATCAATATGACCATACTTTGATATTATATCCAAAAGTAACGTTCTTTGAGGGGTGACCTTTAACTTATTGTTTTTAAGTAAATTTCTTGATGTAAATTTTCTCATAAATGATTAAATAAGCACAAAATCCAAAAAGTCAACACAAAATATTAAATAATAATTTTTATTATTTAATATTTTTTATTGACAAATAAAATAAACATTCTATTATTCTTTATCACAAAATATAGCATTTATGTTATAATTTGATAAATATTTTACAAGGAGGATTTTATGCACAAAAAATCGATACCACTTTTAAATCAGGCGTTACAAGAAGAAGTAAGAGCGTTACAGCAGTATATGTACTTTCATTTTCACTGTGATGACAGGGGATATGATTTGCTTTCAAAGATGTTTAAACAGATTGCCATTCAAGAAATGATGCATGCTGAAAGATTTGCTGAAAGAATTTTATTTCTAAAAGGGGAAGTAGAGCTAAAAGCATCAAAAGATGTTGAAAAGGTCACAGATGTATCAAAGATGCTTGAAATGGCAACAATGTTAGAAGAAGAAGCGGTGGAAATGTATAATAATTTTGCTAAACAATGTGCAGAAAACGGAGATTCAGTTACTAAGAAACTCTTTGAAGACATAATCATGGAAGAGGAAAATCATTTTGACCAATTTGATACAGAATCAGATAATTTGAAAGATTTTGGCAACAATTATTTGGCACTGCAATCAATTGAAAGAAGCAAAATAACAAGTTCGGGAAATACACCTGCAGAATAAAGCAAAAAAGGAGGAATAGATTATGAGCACAAAAGAAAACTTGAAAGAAGCTTTTGCCGGCGAAAGTCAGGCTAACCAAAAGTACAGAGCCTTTGCAAAAAAGGCGGAAAAAGAAGGTTTTAAAAATATTGCCAAACTCTTTAAAACAACTGCTGAAGCTGAGAGAATCCACGCAGAGGGGCACCTGAATGCTCTTGAGATGGTTGGCTCTACAGCTGAAAATCTTCAAGCTGCTATCGATGGTGAAACATATGAATATACTGAAATGTATCCCCCTATGTTTGATGAAGCACAAAAAGATAATCACAAAGCAAAAGTTATGTTTAACTTCGCATTGAAGGCCGAAAAAGTTCATGCAGAGCTATACGCAAAGGCACTTCAAGCAGTAAAAAATGGTAAAGATATTGAGACTGATAATATTCTACTCTGCCCTGTATGTGGCTATATTGCCGTTGGTGATGCCCCTGAAAAATGTCCTGTTTGTGGAGTAAGCAAGGAAAAGTTTGTAACTGTAGATTAGTTTTAAAAGCCCCTGTTTAGGGGCTTTTTTAATAACCAAATTAACTCAAAATACAATTATCTTTACATTGTGAACTTTTAATATTATATGAAATCTTTCCTGATTAATAGACGTTTAATAAATTGCGGAGAATGAATGAAAAAAATCATAATAGGCCTTTTGAGTGTTTTTCTTATATCTTGTGTATCGTTCAAACCTAATATCGATATACAAAAACCTAATAATAACAGCTCATTACTTGAAACAAACTGGTGGCAATCGTTTAGCGATGATACTTTAAACAATATCATTGAAAATGCAGTAAAAAACAATTTTGACATACAATCCGGGATAAAGCGTCTCGAGCAGGCAAACATAACTTACAGACAAAGCTCAACATCAAAATACCCCAATTTAAACTTGACAGCAGGTACTACGCTTACCAAAAGTGACAATCAAAAGACTGGGCAATCCTCTACGGATTCTTACTCATTGGGTCTAACATTAAGCTACGAAATAGACCTCTTTAATAAAATAAAATCCGCAGAAAAAAGTGCAGAATATTCATTTTTAACATCAAAAGAAAATTTAAAAACAATACTTGTGTCCGTCACATCACAAATTGCAGAAAACTATTATGGGATAATTTCAACTAATGAAAAAATTAAAATTACAGAAGAGCAGCTAATTGCAAATGAAGCTATCTTAAAAGTATTGATAGAAAGATATAAAAACAGCTCTATTTCAATCACGGATGTCTTAAAGCAAAAACAAAATATTGAAAACATAAAAGATTCTCTTTCTTCCCTGCAACTGTCAAAACAGCTTTATAAAAACAAACTTAAAATTTTGACAGGTGGAAAAGAGATAGGAAAAATAGATATAGAAAATACTATAATGCTTGAGTCTTTTAACTTTGATAAAATTAATTTTGAAATCGCTTTAAACAGACCTGATGTTTTAAGCAAATACTACGAAATAGAAGCAGCAGCTTGGAATGTTTCTGTTGCTAAAGCAAACAGATTTCCTTCACTTACTCTGTCATCATCATTCACATATTCATCCACTGAAATCAATACCCTTTTTGAAAACTGGTCATTAAACCTTTTGGCAAACTTGCTTGCTCCTATTTTTGATGCAGGTAAAAGAAAGCTTGAAGTGGAAAAATCGAAAAAAATATTGGAAGAAAAGGTAATTAATTATAAAAATACTCTTATAACAGCGTATAACGAAATATCAAATACTGTAATTACTGAAAAAAAATATTTTGAATCTTTAGAATATCTCAACAATGAAATATCTCTGATAGATGAGGTATTAAAAAAACAAAGGATAAAATACCTTAACGGAGAAACAGATTTTTCAATCTACCTAAATGATCAAATTTCGCTATATGCTAAGAGAAAGGAGCTTGTAGACTTAAAATATAATATTATTAAAAATAGAATAACCTTTTACAAATCAATAGGTGGTAAGTGGATTGACACATCACTCAACGATATTTTATCCGGAGTAAAAAATGGAAAATAACAGTATGGATTATTTACCAAAGAAAAAATGGTGGGAAAGGCTTCTCGCCTTTGCATTGATAATAGTTATCATCGCCCTTACTTTTCTTGCAGTAAGATATCTGACTACAAGTAAACCAAAACCTAAGAAAAAAGCACCTCAACAAATGAAAGCAGTCGTTGAAACAGAAAAAGTTGCTGCAGGCAACTTTACTCTTACAATTGAATCTTTTGGGATAGTAAAAGCTTCAGACAGCCTTACACTAACTCCTGAAATTAGCGGAAAAATAATATATCTGTCTGATACAGTAATACCTGGAAATATAATAAAAAAAGGAACACTTATTGCGAAAATTGATGACACTGATTACAAAAATCAAGTCATAAAAGCGGAGGCAAGTTTAAGAAAGGCTGAGGCTGATTACAAACTTGAACTTGGAAGCAGCGATGTTGCAAAAAAAGAGCTTGAACTTGCAAAAAATCTTAATATTCTTGACAACAGCTCTGCAGATTTAAGTATAGCACTTAGGAAGCCACAGCTTTTAAAAGCTAAAGCGGCTGTTGAGCTTGCTGAAGCAGAGCTTATGATAGCTAAAAATAACCTTTTAAAGACATCTATTTACGCACCTTTTGATATAGTTGTTACTGAAAAAGGCACATCTTTGGGCTCCTACGTTTCACCTTCATCTGCACTACTTAAAGGGTTTAACAAAAATGAGGTGTGGATTGAGGCAAATATTCCATATTATCAACTAAAATTTCTCGATATAGAAAATCAAAAACAAAAAGATGTCATAATAACTAACCTGAATGATACAACCGGTTATACATTTAAAGGAAAATTTTTAAAATTGCTCCCTCAGACCGAGTCAAACGGGCTTCTATCAAAAGTGCTCATGAAGGTTGACTCTCCATTTAAAAATCTCTCAAATCCACTTTTGGTAAACAATAAGGTTAAAGTTATATTTAAAGGTGTTACTCTTAAAAATGTTTACAGGATAAAATCTGAATTTATTAGGGATAACAACACCCTTTACATTTTTAAAGATAAGAAGCTTAAAATAGTTAAAATAAATATCTTATACTCTGACGAAAACTACACATATATCGATGCTGGTTTAAATGACGGTGATAAAATTATTACCACCAACATCCATAATGCGATAGAAGGATTGCAGGTTGAAGAGGTTAAACTGAGCAATGAATAACAATAAACAGGTAAAAGGCGCCATCGCATGGATGGCAAACAATTCTGTAGCCGCCAATATACTAATGCTTGTATTTTTAGTGGGTGGTTTTCTGATGACTTTCAATATAAAACAGGAGGTATTTCCTCAATTTGAGCTTGATGAAGTCAGAGTTAGCGTAGTATATCCCGGCGCAAGTCCTGAAGAGGTGGAACAGGGTGTAGTACTGCCAATAGAGGAAGCCATTCAAGATATTGAAGGAATTAAAAAAGTTAATTCCACTGCTAACGAAGGGTCTGCAACCGTAAGTATTGAAGTAGTAGAAACGAAACAACTACAAAGGGTTTATGAAGATGTAAAAAACGCTGTAGACAGGATTACAACATTTGCTGAAGATGTAGAAAAACCAATTGTTGAAATCCCATCTCGAAGCAGCCGAGTAATTACCCCTATAATATATGGCAATGTCGATGACAAAGTTCTTAGAAATTATACAGAATTAATTCGTGATGAACTTTTAAAAGACGAAAATATTACAATGGTTGAGCTTTTAGGTGAAAAACCTCTTGAAATAAAAATAGATGTAGACCTTGAAACTCTCAGAAAATACAATCTAAATATAGGAGATGTTGCAACAGCCATATCCACTAATTCAAAGGATGTGCCTGCCGGCAGCATAAAAACAAAAAGTGGTGAAATCCTTTTAAGGTCTAAAGGTAAAAAATATTTTGCTGATGACTTCAAAGATATACCTATCAAGTATAATTCTGACGGCTCAATAGTTTATTTGAAAGATATAGCAACAATTCAGGATAGCTTTTACGAAAATGACATATTTTTAAACTATAATGGTATGCCTGCTATTGGTATTAAAGTATATCGTGTAGGCAAACAAACCCCTATTCAAGTAGCTGATGCGGTTAAAAATATTATTGAAAAATTAAAATTAGAGCTCCCAAAAGGGATTTATATAGATTATACAGATGACAGATCAGACATATATAAGCAAAGAATAAATCTTCTTTTAAAAAACGGTTATTTTGGGCTTGCCCTTGTATTTATTCTACTTACCCTATTTCTGGAATTGCGACTTGCGTTCTGGGTTACATTAGGAATACCAATTTCTTTTTTAGGTTCATTCCTCTTTTTGCCATCCTTTGATGTAAGTTTGAATATGGTAAGCCTTTTTGCTTACATAATTTCCCTTGGTATAGTTGTGGATGATGCAATAGTGGTAGGTGAAAATATTTATTACTACAGGCAAAGCGGCATGAGCTTTACGGATGCAGCAATTAAAGGGGCAAAAGAGATTGCTTTTCCGGTCGTTTTTAGTGTTTTAACAAATATGATAGCTTTTTTACCAATGTTTTTCATTCCTGGGGTAATGGGTAAAATATTTGTAAATATACCGGCTGTAGTAATAACAGTTTTTGCAATATCACTAATTGAGTCCGTTTTTATTCTTCCGGCTCATATCGGGCATCAAAAGGAAGAGCCCAAAAATATATTCCTTAAATATTTCAGTAAGTTCCAACAAAAATTCAGCAATGGTTTTGTCAATTTTATCAACAAGACATACAGACCTTCAGTTATTTTAGCACTAAAATACAGATACTTTACAATAGTATTAGGCATTTGCGTACTATTGATATTTCTTACATATGTGAAAACAGGTAGACTTGGCTTTACTTTATTTCCTAAGGTAGAGTCTGACTTTGCATATATAAGTGGCACACTTCCACTTGATGCTCCGGTAGAAGATACTTTAAAAGTAAGAGATTATATTTTGAAGAAATCTGCAAAAGTATTGAAAGAAAACGGTGGAGAAAAACTTACCACTGGGACACTCACTTATGTTAATAATAATACTTTTTGGGTTCAAATTTTGCTTACTCCACCTGATGTCAGACCTGTAAACACTTATGAGCTTGTTGAAAAGTTAAGAAAGCAAATTGGAGATATCCCTGGGCTTGAAAATTTAAAATTTGCTTCAGACTTTGGTGGCCCGGGCTCCGGCTCTGCACTGAGTGTGCAACTAAGTCACAGAAATACTGACACGTTAAATATGGCAGCAAAGGAATTGGCCAAGGCACTTGATGAATATCCTATCGTATCAGACATTGATGACGGTTTTACACTTGGGAAAAAGCAAATAGATATCACTCTTAAGCCTCTCGCTTACATGCTCGGTATAACACCAAACTATATTGCAAGAGAGCTAAGAAACAGATATTACGGAAATGAGGCTATAACGCAGCAAAGAGGCCGAAACGAGCTTAAAATTACGGTGCGACTTAGCAAAAATGACAGAGAAAATCTTAGTATATTTGAAAATATGATTATTAAAACCCCTACGGGTGAAGAGGTACCTGTAAAGGAAATAGCAAATCTTAAATATTCAAGGGCTTACACCTCAATTAACAGGACTAATAACAAAAGAGTCGTAACTGTATCAGCAGATGTTACTCCGCAAAAAAGGGCTCAAGAGATTATCTCAGAAATAAAAACAAAAATATTTCCAAAACTATCTGAGAAATACCAGGGGCTTACTTTTAGCCTTGAAGGTAAAGAGGCCGACAGGAGAGAAAGCACTGACGCACTTTTTAGAGGATTGCTTTTTGCTCTGTTAGGTATTTACGTCGTGCTTGCAATCCCTTTTAAAAGTTATTTTCAGCCGGCGATTATAATGATAAGTATACCATTTGGTATAATAGGGGCTGTAATAGGGCATATAATAATGGGTTATTCCTTAAGCCTTGTAAGTATAATGGGGATAGTAGCTTTCTCAGGTGTGGTCGTTAATGACTCACTTGTATTAATTGACCTTGCAAACAACAAGATAAAAGAAGGTCTATACCCTTACAGGGCAGTAGTTGATGCAGGTGTGCAAAGATTTAGGCCAGTTATGCTAACTACGCTTACAACCTTCTTTGGCCTTATGCCTATGATTTTTGAAACATCAAGGCAGGCAAGATTTTTAATACCTATGGCTATATCTCTCGGATTTGGAATCCTTTTTGCCACAATGATTACACTTGTCCTTGTCCCTTCACTATACATTGTCCTGGAGGACATAAAACATTTTCTTAAGAAAATTTTTAGATGAATAAGAAAACAAATGGGCTTTTTTCTGCAATAGGAGCGTTTTTGATATGGGGTTTTCTCCCCCTGTATTGGAAACTTTTAAAGGTTGTGCCTGCATTTGAAATATTAACTCATAGAATTATATGGTCTACAATTTTTTTATTCATCATAATCCTCTTTCAAAAAAGATTTAAGGAATTTTTAAACGCTTTTAAAATTAAAAACCTAAAAATTTCTATTTTAAGCGGGCTCTTTGTAGGTGGTAATTGGCTACTTTACATTTGGGCTGTTAACAACAATTATGTAATTGAATCAAGCTTGGGATACTATATTAATCCGCTTATAAGTGTGTTGATAGGTAAAGTATTTTTCAAAGAAACCCTAACAAGGGTTCAAATTGCCGCTATAGTTACAGCTACTTTTGGTGTACTTATTTTAACTTTCGGATATGGTAGATTCCCCTGGATAGCTATTACACTTTCTTTAAGTTTTGCTATTTATGGCGGGTTAAGGAAAATCTCAAACCTTGGGCCTATTATGGGGCTTCAGGTAGAAACAATCATTTTGATTATCCCTGCAGGCATATACTTTCTCTATCTTACCAGTAATAATGCAAATAATTTTTTAATACTAAGCCCTTACTATAAATTTTTACTTATTGGTGCCGGAGTAGTAACATCTACCCCTCTTCTTCTATTTGCTCAAGCTGTTAGAAACATAAATCTTTCAACTGTTGGTATGCTGCAATATATTGGACCGACAATAAACTTTTTATTAGGGGTCTTTATATTTAAAGAAGAATTTTCAATTTACCATCTTTTCGCTTTTATATTGATTTGGATTGCAGTTGCTTTATTCTCATCTACATCTATTTTAGCTGAATACAGAAAGAGTCATTATTTACAAAACAGGTGAAAGTGTACGACATACACTTTCATATATTTTAAGATGTATCCTTTTATTTTTAATACGTTCTGTTGATATCAATATACTCTCAGATTTGTATTTATCAATAAATCTTAAAACATTTTCAGTAAATCGCTCTTTGTAAATAAGGGCACTAAGCTCGAAATTTAGCTTAAAACTTCTGTAATCAATATTTGCAGACCCTATAAGTGTAATCCTATCATCTACTGTAATAATCTTTGCATGGAGCATTGTGTTTGATGTTTCATAAATATTTACTCCATTTTTAAGTAAATCTTCATAATAAGACCTACCGGCTGCTGCTACGAAAGGATGATTGTTTTTCCCCGGACAAACGATATTAATTTCCACCCCTTTTCTGGCAGTAAACTTCAAAAGTTCAAGTATAGGCTCATCCGGGACAAGATATGGAGTTAAGATATTTATATTTTTTTTCGCACCACTAATCAAAGCAAATAAAGAGCTGTATATCATTGATAATTCTTCATTAGGACCTGAAGGCAACAAATGAACCGATGTGTCACCTTTCATATTTAATTCAGGTCTTTTAATAACGTCACTGATATCCTCCCCTGTCGTAAAAAACCAATCCTCAACAAATAGCTCTAATATAGACACAACAGCTTCCCCCGAAAATCTTATATGGGCATCAATCCAATCTGAACCTTTCAACAGGTCACCTATATATTCATTCCCTATATTTATTCCACCCAAATAACATATTTTTCCGTCAATAATTGCAACTTTACGATGGTTTCTGAAATTTACCCTTGTAAAAAACTTAACATTAAAAGGGGATAAAAATGCTGCTGCTTTTCCACCATTTTCTTTAAATCTTTTCAATGTCCTTTTAAGTGTCAACCCTATAGCACCCACACCGTCATATAAAAGATAAACTTTCACTCCGTCTTTTAACTTTTTTGTCAAAAGATTTAAGAAAAACTTACCCGTCTCATCCTGCCTAAAAACATAATACTCAAGCAAAATATATTCTTTTGCCGCAAGAATATCTTCGGCAAGCTTTGTATATTTAATTGATGCACTGTTTAAAAACTCTAAGTTTGAGCATAAATAAGGGCTAATTCCATTAATTTTGGTCACCTGATTACCTATCATGCAGGTCTTGTATTCATCTGTAACTTCACTTGTAATTGAATACTTTATGTCTGCTTTCCTTTTAAGTTTTCGCTCTATCATCTTAAGGCGCGGATTACCAAAAATTATATAGAGGATTGCTCCAAAATACGGCAAAAAGATTATTAATATAACCCAAGCTAAAGTAGCCCTTGCCTCTTTCCTTTTAGATAATACTACAAGTACCAAAAAAATAGTTAATATTAAGCTAAAATACTCTAGAAATATCGTAAGAATGTAATGCAAATCAATCCCCTTTACCCTGATAAATATCTTTTTCATCTAAATAATTATTCAATTTGTTTAGAAACTTTAATTTACTTACAGGCCATTTTGGAGCTAAAGTAATTTCTTTTGGCGAATCCCCCACAAGTCTTGAAATAACAATATTCTTGCCCAAAATTTTTATTGAATCTGAAAGTATTTCAATATATTCATCTTCACTAAGAAGTTTAATTTTTTCATCAACAAGCATACTTTCAAGCTTTGTCCCTTTTAAAACGTGGAGATGGTGAAATTTGATAAAATCTACTCTTTTTTCCGATAAATATTTGACAGTTTCAAGCATCATTTCCTTTGTTTCAAATGGTAAACCAAAAATTATATGTGTACAAACCTTAAACCCAAAGCTTTTAACTCTATCAACCGCTTCATCAAACTCTTCAAAGGTATGCCCTCTGTTTATAAGCTCCAATGTAGTGTTGTGTATCGATTGTAAACCAAGTTCAAAAACTATGTCATATCTTGAATATCTTTCTTTAATTGTTTCAAGTTTATTGTTTTCAACTACATCCGGTCTCGTACCTATGGCAACCTCAACTATTCTGTCATCTATAAGAGCTTCATCAATCTTTGAAACGATATCTTCTATTTTTCCGTAAGTATTTGAATATGATTGAAAATAAATGGTAAACTTATCCACCCCTTTATTGTTTAATTTTTCAATTTGAATTCTTACTTGCCTTTCAATTTCACCTTTAGGGACGTGAACAAAAGAGCTCACATCGCAGTAAATACATCCCCCTACCCCCTTTAATCCATCTCGGTTTGGGCACGTAAATCCTGCATCAATTGAAATTTTTCTGACCTTTCCGCCATACTTATTTCTGTAATAACTATTTAAACTATGATATCTCATTCATGAACCTTTTAATTGCTTTTAAATCTATTATACTCTATATTGAGCCAAAATCAATTATATATGAAATAATAAGGAGATGTGTTTATGAAAAAGATTTTTTTAACTTTGATGTTTTTAGCCTTAGCTACTGCTATTTTTGCTCAAACTCTTGCCACAATAAATGGTAAGATTAAAATAGACAGCAGCGAAGTTGACGGTGTATTTGGCAACATGCTAATGAGACAAGGTATTATGCCTTCAAGTCTTAATATGCAGGACCCTCAGGTGGTAGCTCTTAAGAAAAGTATTTTGGAAAATCTTATAAAAAGGGAACTGTTATATATGTCTGCTCAAAACAACGTAAAAGGGGATATAAAAAAATCTGTTGACGCAGAGTATGAAAAAATCAAAAAAACCTTCAAAAATGAACAAGATTTTCAAAAATATCTCAACGATAGAGGATTAACGGAAAAGGAAATTAAAGATAATATCGGTAAAAATATTATTCTTCAGGATTTTGTAAAATCACAATCAGAAAAAGTTAACGTCAGTGATAAGGAAATAAAGGAATATTACGAACAAAATAAAGCACAATTTAAACAGCAAGAGCAGGTAAGAGCGTCCCACATTATTATTTTGACTAATAATAAAGATGAAAAAAAGGCTGAAGAAACTATCAATAAGATTTATAAAGAGATTAAAGGTGGTCTTGACTTTGCCGAAGCTGCAAAAAAATATTCTGAAGATGGCTCAGCTCAGCAAGGTGGAGATTTGGGTTATTTCTCAAGAGGCAAAATGGTGCAAGAGTTTGAAGATGAAGCTTTTAAAATGAACAAAGACGAAATTTCAAAACCTTTTAAGTCAAGATTCGGATATCATATTTTGAAAGTTACTGATAAAAAACCTGAAAAACAACTCACTTATGAAGAAGTAAAAGAAGATGTGAAAAATATTATAGTTTCAGAAAAAACTAAAAAGTTACTTGATGACATAATCGAAAAAAATAGATTATCAGCAAAAATAGAATACGCTAAGTAATCAAAATTCAAAAGGGGTAAATCTTTACCCCTTCCCTTTTAATAGTCTATAATTTTACAACTATTTTACAAAACTTTCACACTTTCTAATCATTTCACTTTTAAAACTTTTATATAAATAGTATTATTTATATAAAAAGAGGTAATTATGAAAAAATTAGAACATGAAATATTGGAAATTAAAGCACAGCTTGCTGAAATGAGTAGCAAAGTAACTCAAATGCTTGAGAAATCTATGCAATCTTTAGTAGAATCAGACACTCCACTTGCAGAAAATGTAATCAAAATGGATGATGAGGTGGACGCCATAGACTCTTTAATCGATGAAAAATGTCTGACAATTCTTGCCCTTTATGAACCTAAAGCTATTGATTTAAGATATATTACAACCGTTTTAAGGATAATTGTTGACTTAGAAAGAATTGGTGACCACTGTGTAGATATCGCCAAAGAGGTTAGAAATATTAACCAATATCCACCCATAAAGCCATATATAGACCTCCCTCGAATGGCAAAAATAACTATGGAAATGATTCAAGCCTCTCTTTCTGCTTTCTTCAATAGGGATGTCACACTCGCTTTAACAACAATCAAACAGGATGATATTATAGATAATTTGCACAAACAGATACTAAGAGAGCTACTGACCTATATTGCGGAAGATATCAGAAAAACAAGTGTGGCAATTTCACTGATGTTTATAGTCAGAAGTATTGAAAGGATTGCTGATCACTCTACAAATATTTGTGAAATGGTTTACTTTATGAATACTGGTAAAAATATAAAACATAAGAATATTAATGAAATAATGGAGAATTATGAGCAGTAAAATACTCATTATAGAAGATGAAGAAGATTTAAGAGAGATTCTCAAATTTAATCTTGAAAAAGAGGGATTTCAAGTAGAAGCAGTCCAAGATGCCAATTACGGACTTATGATACTTGAAGAGTTTATTCCTGATATAATTCTTTTGGACTTAATGCTTCCCGGGCTTAAAGGACAACAATTTTTGAAACTTATCAAAAGCAATTCTATGTTTAGACTTGTACCAGTCATTATAGTTTCTGCTAAAAATTCAGAAACTGATATTGTAAGTGCCCTTGAAAGCGGTGCAGAAGACTTTATTACCAAACCGTTTAGTATAAAAATACTAATAGCAAAGATTAAAGTTATTTTAAAAAGAAAATCTAATATTGACTCTAACATTATTTCCTACTGCGGAATAGAGTTAGATAAATCACTTAGAATTGCAAAAATAGAGAGTGAGCAAATTGAACTTACTTTGAAAGAGTTTGAACTTTTACAACTTCTAATATCCAATCCGAAAAGGGTATTTACCAGAAATCAATTACTTACCAATATATGGGGGTATGATGCTGATGTATACACAAGGACTGTTGATTCCCACATTTCTTCCCTAAGAAAAAAATTAAAAGATAAAGGGGATATAATCAAATCTGTCCCAAAAATCGGTTATAAGGTAGAATAATGAAATCTTTTCTAAAAATTTTTCTTATTATTTCTCTACCTATTTTCCTTGTAACTTTTACGGGATTTTATTTTACTACACAAAAAATTAATAAACTTTCAACTGAACAAATAGAAGCTGAGCTTGAAACTAATTTGTCTCTAATAACAAACGATTTGGATATACACAATTTAAATAAACAAACTTACGAAAAATTAGAAACACTTTATAAAAAATCCCTAATCCGAATTACAATTATTGATAAAAACTCAGGGAAAGTACTCCTTGATAATAGCGTAAAATATGAAGAGATAAAAAATCTCGATAATCACCTCAATAGACCTGAAGTAAAGGCTGCCCTATTAAAAGGGGTCGGAAGCTATCAAAGATATAGCAATACTATTAACAAAAGTCTAATCTACTATGCTAAAATAATCGATGATAAAGTTGTCAGGATAGCTTACCCGTTTGAATTTTTGACAGACTTTTCAAAAAAATTTACCCTACCATTTATAAACTTTATCATCATATTGACACTTGCAATTTTAATAATTGCGCTTTATCTGGCTAAATTAATAAGTGTGCCAGTTCAAAGGCTTGATTATATCGCTAATCATATTGAAAAAGGGGAAAAAGAAATTCATTTTCCCGAGTTTAAAGATAAAACGATGTCAAGAATATCTTCATTAATATACAAAATTTACCATATAATGCTAAATAAACAAAAAGAACTTGCTGACTCCGAGCAAAGACTAAACTTCATACTCTCCATAATGAACGAATCCATATTGCTTTTAAATAATAAAAATGAACTATTACACATAAATGAATCTGGAGTAAAAATGTTTAATATTAAAACATTAAACAAAAACTTACTTAACCTTAGCTCCGATATGGATACAATAAATTTTTTTAGCAAAATCGGTAACCTTCCTGAAAATAATATAGTTGTAGAAAAATATAAAAACCTATTTACAGAGGTATACGTCAAAATAATTGAAAACTATAAGCTGATAGTAATTAAGGATATATCGGAAAAAATTTCATATGAGACATTTAAGACGGAGCTTGTGGGAAACATATCTCACGAACTCAAAACACCTATCGCAATGATTTTAGGCTATGCTGAAACTATTGCAGAAAATAGTGATTTGGATAGACCCACACTAAGCAAATTTTCAAAAAAGATATACGACTCATCAATCAGATTAAACAACCTGATTGATGATATATTAAAAGTGCACAAATTAGAAACAATAGGCGAAAACTTTGCCGTAAGTGAGCCGGTAAACCTTACAATTTTTAAACACGATATAAGTGAATATTACGCAGATTCAGGCAAAGATATTGAATTAAATTTTGATAATGAATCAGTTTATATAGAATATGAACACTTGCAAAGTCTTCTTAAAAATTTACTGGATAATGCTATTAAATATTCAACCGGTAATAAAGTGATTGCTGAAATATCTAAACTTGACAGGAAAATATTGATCAAAGTTTCTGATTTTGGGCCTATTATTCCTGAAAGTGAAAAGGAGCGAATTTTTGAGCGATTTTACACCGGCTCAAAATCGAGAAATAAAGCCAATGCAGGTACAGGGCTTGGTCTTTCTATCGTAAAACATATTACAGAACTATACCACGGAAAAATCAAAGTTGATAAAAACAAATTCCTTGGTAATACATTTGAAATTACATTGTACGAAAAACACAATTAACCTCTTTTAAATTGCAAAATAAATTTTATCCAAATCTACCGGTTATATAATCTTCCGTCTGTTTTAATTTAGGTTTTGTAAAAATTTCATCTGTTTTACCAAATTCTATTAAATTACCCATATAAAAAAATGCAGTAAAATCGGAGACTCTTGCAGCTTGCTGCATACTGTGCGTCACAATAATGATTGTAAAATTATTTTTAAGCTCAAAAATCAAATCCTCTATTTTCTGAGTAGCAATAGGATCAAGTGCTGATGCAGGCTCATCCATAAGGATTATATCAGGTCTCATAGCTATTGCTCTTGCAATACAAAGTCGCTGCTGTTGTCCACCTGAAAGTGCCGTGGCAGGAGCATGTAATCTGTCCTTTACCTCATCCCATAAGAAGGCTTTTTTTAGAGAACTTTCAACAAGTTCATCCATTTCAGCACCTTTATTTGCCATACCGTGTATTTTTGGTCCATAAGCAATATTATCATAAATCGATTTAGGAAAAGGGTTCGGCTTTTGAAACACCATCCCTATCTTTTTTCTCAGCTCTACTACATCTACATCAGCATCATAAATATTTTCATTGTCCAACAAAATTTCACCTTCTACTTTTGTATCATCAATCAGATCATTCATCCTGTTAAGACACCTTAGAAATGTACTTTTGCCGCAGCCGGAAGGCCCAATAAGTGCTGTAACATTATTTTCGTAAAAATTAATATTTATATTTTTAAGTGCCTTAAACTCACCATAATAAAAATTTACATTTGTTGCTGACATCTTAATATTCATATTATTCATCTCCATTTACCACTGTTTTTCATATTTATTTCTAAGCCAAATAGCAATGGCATTTAAAAACAACATTACCGTTAGCAAAACTAAAATGGCAAGTGCGGTCTTTTCCGTAAATGCCCTCAAAGATGCCGTAGACCAATTATAAATCTGTGCCGGCAATACAGTTGTGGACTGAGTAAAGCTTGATGGTGCATCAGGGATATATGCAACCATCCCTACAATAAGAAGTGGAGCTGTCTCGCCGATTGATCTGGCAAGACCTATAATAAAACCAGTCAAAATTCCTGGGATAGCAAGGGGAAGAATGTGATGCCATATGACCTGTAGCTTTGATGCACCTACACCATATGCTGCTTCCCTTATTGAAGGTGGAACTGATTTTATTGCTGCCCTGGCACTAATAACTATCACGGGCAAATTCATGATACCCAAAGTAAGCCCGCCTGCAAGAGCTGAAGACCTTGGTACATGTAAAAAATTTATAAATATAGCAAGTCCCAAAAGACCGTAAATAATTGAAGGGATGGCTGCCAAATTGTTAATATTAACCTCTATTATCCTTGTCAGGAAATTATCTTTTGCATACTCTTCTAAATAAATTGCAGTGGCAATACCGATAGGGACACTTACCAAAATTGTAATAATTACCACATAAATAGTTCCAAACACGGCGGCTTTGATACCAGCTATTTCAGGAAGATTAGAGTCACCGTTTGTGAAAAATCCCCAGTTGAAAAATAGTCTGACTCTCCCCTCCTCTTTTAGCTTATCAATATACTTTTTATCCATATTCTTTAGTCTTGAGGGCTTCCCCTTTAAATATTGATCCACCTCGGAGTCAGCTGTAACCCATTTTTTGAAGGTTTTATTCATCATACCGCTAGAATTTTGAATCATTAGCGGCAATCTTCTTATTTCATCCCGACTAACAAAATAGTATTCGTTCTCAGGAAATGCATAGGAAGGGTCTTCCAAGACTTCAGGAGTAATAGTTATTGTAGTATAAATTTTAGCTTGTCTTAATGCAGAATAACCTTTGCCAATCATATTACCAAAAAATGTAAGCAAAAATAGAAATGAAATCACAAGGGCAATTATTCCATAAAACCTAAAAACCTTTTCCTTAAAATATCTTTTCCTATTTAACTTACTTTGAATATTTTTAACGGACATTAATAACCACCTTAATCGTACTTTTCTCTGAAACGCCTAACGATTTTCATAGAAAATATATTTAAAATCAGAGTTATTAACAACAAGACAAATCCCAAACCAAATGCCGATAAAGTTTCGAGACTGCCAAACTCTTGATCACCTACCAGTGCATCTACAATTCTGACTGTTACCGTTGTCATCCCTTCCAAAGGATTCAATGTAAGATTAGGTCTAAGTCCTGCAGCCATCACTACTATCATTGTTTCCCCTATTGCCCTTGAAACCGCCAGTATAACAGCTGAAAAAATGCCGGGCAATGCAGCGGGCAAAACTACATGCTTTATTGTTTCAGACTTAGTTGTTCCAAGTGCCAATGACCCCTCTCTTAAGCTTTTTGGTACTGCATTTATGACATCATCAGACAAAGAGGAGATATACGGAATTATCATTATCCCCATAACAATCCCCGGGGAAAGTGCATTTGTGTATTCTGCCTTAAGACCTAATGATTCTGCTATTTTGACCACCATAGGGCTTACGGTTATTGCTGCGAAAAAACCGTAAACAACGGTAGGTATCCCAGCCAAAATTTCAAGTAAAGGCTTAACCCTTTTTCTAACATTTTTAGATGCATACTCGGAAAGATATATTGCACTAAAAAGTCCCGAAGGCACAGCTACGAGCATTGCTATCAAAGTAATCATTGCAGTACCGGCAAAAAGTGGAACAGAACCAAATTTTGGTTCAGCAACCATTTCATCACCCCTACCTGCACCACCTAAAAATGCTGTATCAGGCTCCCATTTTGTGCCAAAAATAAAGTCAAATATGTTTACGTTTCTAAAAAATTTCAGGGACTCAAAAAATATTGAAAGCACAATCCCTATCGTAACCAATATTGTAATAACAGCGCATATAAGAAGAATTATATCTATAAACTTTTCCACTTTAGCTCTTGCATTTAATTTAGGACTAATATTTATAAGACTTAATAAAAGACCTACAATCACAAACAAAAAGGTAAAAATATATGTTAAAAAAGGAGGAAAATATAGTAACTTATAAAATGACAAAATTGATAAAATTACATAAAACAAAAAGGCCGGTACACTCATCCACAATAGGCAATACCAGCCATAATAATAAGGTCTTGATTTTAATTCATTTACTGATTCCAAAAGTAAAGCTTTTTTTATGCCCAAATAGTGCCCTACAAAAAGTATCAAAAATATACATATCAAAAATATATAAAAAAATATCTCAGTCATATTACCCCATTAAACTTAAGATTGGGCTGTTTAACCAGCCCAGTTAGTCATTTTATTTTATATCACTTATAGTCAATACTTTTCTACTTTTCCACTCTGCTCTTATTTTTTCCCTGTCAGCCTTTGGCAACGGGATAAGACCTATCCTTTTTAAAACTCCCCTACCGCCAATAATTTTCTCACTTACAAAAAGGTCAACATACTCCTCAATACCAGGTATTTTGCCTAAGTGGTTCTTTTTGACATAAAAATATAGGCTTCTTGATATGGGGTATTTTCCGGAAGATATATTTTCAAAAGTTGGCTCATACCCGTCCACTGTAGCACCTTTTAGTCTGTCACTGTTTTCTTCAAGGAAACTGTATCCAAATATACCGACAGCTTCTTTATCTTTAACAAGCCTTTGAACAATTAAGTTATCATTTTCACCTGCTGGGACATAGACTCCATCAGTCCTAATTTTTGAATACTTTCCACCATATTCTTTTATCTTTTTAGAAGCTTCTTCCAGCGCCAACTCTTCAAAAGCATCTCTTGTACCTGAAGATGTAGGTGGACCATAAATCAAAATTTTTCTTTTAGGCAAATTTGGATTAATTTCATTCCAATACTTATAAGGGTTTTTTACAAGCTTACCATTTGCCGGCACTTCTTCTGCAACAGCAAGCAAAATATCTTTTCTAGAAAGTTTTAAATCACTTGAATCTTTATTTTGAGCCAAAACTATCCCATCAAAACCTATTTTAACTTCAATGGTTTCAATCCCTTTTTCAATATTATTTTTCAACTCTTTCTCTTTGATTCTTCTTGATGAATTGGTTATATCAGGAGTTTTCTCCCCTACCCCTTCACTAAATAATTTATGACCGCCACCTGAACCTGTTGATTCAACCACAGGGGTTTTAAAATTAGTTGTTGCTCCAAATTCTTCAGCAACATAACTCGAAAAAGGGTATACCGTACTGGAGCCAACTATCCTAATCTGATCCCTTGCAGAAGCCACACCTATCACTGTCAAGCAAGCCATAAATACAAGAGCTATTAACAAGCTTTTTTTCATACATTTTCCTCCTTTTTTTATCCTTTTTAGGATAAGGAAGAATAATATTAAATTGTCAGAAAAGTGTAACCTTGATGTAAAATAAATGTAAAATCAGAAATTAAGAGTATAAGTCCTTTCAATTTTCTTATTCAGCATAGAAAGGGAAAAGGTAAGAATAAAATAAAAAAAAGTCACAGTAATCCAAGTCTCGTATGACAAATAGGTTGCTGACATCATCTCCATGCCCTGAAATGTAAGCTCAGGGATAGCTATTACAGAGACAATTGAAGAATCTTTTATTGTTGAAATACACTGGTTACTAAGGGGAGGAATTATTACCTTGGATGCCTGCGGAATAGTTACATATCTTAAAATTTGATATTTTGATAAACCCAATGCTTTGGCAGCCTCCTTTTGTCCTACATCAACAGATTCAATACCTGCCTTAACAATTTCAGCTATATAAGCACTTTCAAATACTGAAAGTGCCAATACCCCGGCAAAAAAGGATGATATCAAATTTGGCGGAGCAAAAAATATTGTTATTATTTCACGAGCTGTTTTTCCCAAATTTCTTATGAAATACTCAACTTCAAACAGTGTGAAAATTTGATCACTTATAAAAAAATAAAATATAAAAATCAGAATTAAAGGTGGGATATTTCTATTTAACTCAACATATATCAAAGAACCAAACCTGAAAAAAGGTCGTTTAAATGACCTGAAAGTACCAAATATAAATCCTAAAATAATACTAAAAATAATAGACCACATACTTAGTTTTAGAGTATAAAATAACCCCTTAGACAAAAGACCAAAATGGTATCCTTTTTCATCTTTATTAATTATATAATCGACTACCCTATGCCATTGCCAGTGGTAGTCTATATAGATATTAATTCTATAAAAAATATAAAAAACAATAAGTATAAGGATAGACAATACCAATATGTCTATCCTTTTAAAGCTAACTTTTTTCATTTATTTCAAAAGTTTCTCCCAATCTTTTGAGTTAAACCAATAATCTTTTCGCTCTTTAAGCCAACCTTCGGACTCTACAATTGTAATCCAGCTGTTGAAATAATTTAAAGTATCCACATCACCCTTTCTTATTGCAAATGCAATAGGCTCTTTTGTAAATGTTTCCTTAAACGGGAGAAAAAGTTTATCACTATGCTCTATCGCTTGAAATGCAGGCATTGGAGCAGAAGCAACTACAGCATGCACGCGACCTGTCAAAAGCTCTTGAATTGCTTGTGATTCATCGTCAAAAAGTTTAAGCTTGGCATTAGGCAAATATTTTTTGACTGCGCTTTCAGCAGTAGTGCCGATTCTCACAGCAATAACAACATCATTTTTATTAAAATCTTCCAATTTATTAAAGCCCTCAGCCTTTTTCTTATGTGCTACGATAGACATACCTGAGTAATCGTAAGGGATAGTAAAATTGACTTTTTTATTCCTTTCAGGCGTAATTCCCATACCTCCGATAATCACATCATACTTACCTGTCAAAAGAGCAGGAATAATTCCTGACCATTTAGTAGGAATAAATTCAACTTTTACCCCCATGTCCTGAGCCAGTCTTTTGGCCACATCAATTTCAAAGCCGATTAGATTTCCATTTTTATCCTGCATCGCCCATGGTACAAAAGTAGACATCCCTACCTTAATATACCCTCTTTTTAAAATCTTCTCTACTGTGCTCTCTTTTGTAAGATTTTCTCTTACAGAGTCAGCATAAGCACTTGCTCCAAACATAATTAGTAATACAATAATAATGCTTAACAGTTTTTTCATATTGCACTCCTTGCGACTTTTTTTGAAAATATTTTAATCCCAGCCGACAATATCACATTTATTATAAGATATATCAAAGCAATTGTAAACCATACTTCAAAGCTCAAGAATGTCTCACTAACTATTGCTTGCCCATAAAGTGTCAACTCATAAACAGAAATCGTACTTATAAGAGATGAATCTTTAATAAGAGAGATACCTTGACTTGCAAGGGGGGGTGCCACATTTTTTAATGCCTGGGGCAAAACAATAAACCGGTACATTTGATATTCAGTTAACCCCAGACTTCTCGCTGCTTCATACTGTCCCAAAGGGATAGAGTTTATCCCGCCTCTTATAATTTCAGATGCATACGCCCCCTCAAATAGGCTTAGTGTAAGTATTGCTGTCACAAACGGCGATATATCAAAAATAGGTGAAATTACAAAGTAATTAAAAAATATTTGAATCAATAACGGAGTATTTCTTATAGTCTCCACATAGAAAGTAGATAAAAATTTCAACATAAAAGAGTTTGATATGCTGAAAAGTGCACTGAAAAGTCCAAATATAAAAGATAAAATCAGACTAATAGCAGATACTTCCAATGTAATAAAGAGACCTTTTATTAAAATACCAAATTCATATCCATTTTCGGTTTCTTTTATTAAATATTCCCAAATACGATAAAATTGCCAGTTATATCCGAGGTTTTCAGATAGATTCCTTAACAGTAAAAATGATGATACTATTATAAATCCTATAAGGAAGAAATCTATAAAGTAAATTTTATATTTTTTAATTTCTCGGTAAATAAACTACCTCAAACTTTGTTATCAACCAAAAATAAAGAATAAGCAGCCAATACTATGCTATGCTTTATCATACCACTTCTTATATAATCTTCCAATTCATTTTTAGTCAGTGTTATCAATTCAATATCCTCAAACATATCCAAATTCAAATCATATTTAAACTCACACCCCTTTGCAAGATAGACATAAGCTTTGTTACTCATAAAGGCAGGGTTAGGATGAATCTCACCTAATAGTTTTATCTCTATTGGTTCAATGCCGGTCTCCTCTCTCAATTCTCTGAGAGCCGCTTTTAATTTATCTTCACCTTTATTAACGGCACCGCCAGGAAATTCATATGTAGTTTCTTCAGTGCCTACTCTAAACTGCTTCACCAAAACAAATTTATCATCAAGTGTTATGGGAATAATGGTAACCCAATCATTAGTATTTACCACAGTAAAGTTCATTGAGGCATTTTCTTTGGCAAAATAAAACTCACGATGTTCCACAGAGAGTACCCTATCAAGATACTCTCTGTGTGTATTTAATTTTTTCCAGTGACTATCCATTGTAGACCATTAGAGTATAATTCCGCTGCCACCTGAACTTTTGCCACCTCCAAGTGGTCCTACATCAGGAATACTGCTTGCAATCTTGATATTGCTTTTAGTTTCCAGATATTTATTAACAAGTTCCTCCGGAACTTTTTGGTATTCATACAAAATATGTTCTTCTTTTATTTCTCCGCCTACCTCCTCTTCAAATGGAAACCCAAAAGGAAGAATTGCAAGCTGAACCCCACCGCCAGCAGGGATTGCCTGAATTTGGACAACATCTTTTAATTTCCCATCCTCTAATTTTCCCATAACTGAGTCACCTGAAACAAGCTTAACAAACTTAATATTTCCATCAACCATAAAGTCCTCCAAATTTATTTTTAGGGTTAATATATTCTATTTTATTAAAATGCAACCCCAAATGGAGATAAATCAAACTTGAATTTTAATAAAATTTTTGTTGACAATACACGAGTTGGTAACTATTAATCTATATACAATCTAAGGGAGGTGCAAAATGGCACATTTTATAACAGACGCTTGTACAAACTGTGGTGTATGTGAAGACGAATGCCCAGTAGGTGCAATCAGCGAAGGTGATGATGCAAGAGTTATTGACCCTGATACTTGCACAGACTGTGGTGCTTGTGTAGAGGTATGCCCAGTTGATGCCATTGAAGCTCAATAATTAATCTTTATAGAATACCTGTATTGTCTTGGCAATACAGGTATTTTTTTGAATACATTTACTACTACCAGGGTAGGATTTGTGAAAATTTTAAAGACACTTAGAGAAGAAATTGATACAATTTTTGAAAGGGACCCCGCGGCCAGAAGCGTATTGGAAGTAATATTTTGTTATCCTGGTTTTCACGCAATACTTTTTCACAGAGTAGCAAACTGGCTTTGGAGAAAAGAATTTTACTTTTTGGGAAGATTTGTATCCCATTTAGGTAGATTTTTTACAGGTATTGAAATCCACCCGGGAGCAAAAATAGGTAAAAATTTCTTTATTGATCACGGTATGGGAGTTGTTATAGGGGAAACTGCGGAAATAGGTGATAACGTTACAATATATCACGGAGTAACACTTGGCGGAGTAAGTCTTAATAAGGGGAAAAGACACCCCACTATAGGGAATAATGTGGTAATCGGCTCAGGGGCTAAAATACTTGGACCTTTTAAAGTGGGTGATAACTCAAAGATAGGCTCAAACTCAGTAGTAGTTAAAGAAGTTCCGCCAAACTCTACAGTTGTAGGAATTCCAGGAAGAATAGTCTCAGGAGATAAAAAGGTTGATTTTGATCATAGCAATCTTCCTGACCCGGTTGCAAAGGCTATAGAATGTATAATTGATAGAGTTGTAAGTATAGAAAAAGAGCTTTTGAATGCTAAGGGGGATACCCAAAATGAAAATAACAACAAAGAGTAGATATGCAATTAGGGCAATTTACGCTCTTTTGGTACTTAATGGGGAAAGTGAACCTGTATCTTTAAAAAAGATTTCAGAATACGAGGATATTTCCTTAAAATATCTTGAGCAAATTTTCTCAAAATTAAAAAAAGCCGGTGTCGTAATGTCTACAAGAGGGATAAGCGGTGGATATATGTTAGCAAAAAAGCCATCAGAAATAACCATCAGACAAGTTATTTATGCAATGGATGGACCAATAAAACCTGTTGATTGTATTGACAATGACGGCTGTACAAAATCATCCGAATGTGCGGTAAATTGGTTGTGGTTTGAATTAAAAAAAGATATTGATATTTTCTTTGAAAAAGTTACTCTCGCTGACTTAAAAAATAAAAATAATTGTTTATAGAGGTAAGTAAATATGGCTATATACTTTGATAATAGTGCAACCACAAGAGTAGATAAAAGAGTTGTAGAGGCTATGCTTCCTTATTTTGAGGATATCTATGGAAACCCTTCAAGCCTGCATTCTCTCGGAAGGACTGCAAGAGAACATCTTGAAAGTGCAAGGGAAAAAGTAGCAAACCTAATATCTGCTGAGCCTGAAGAAATAATATTTACGGCAAGTGGCTCCGAATCGGATAACCTTGCCCTTTTTGGAATTGCCAGAGCTTTAAAAGATAAAGGGAATCACATTATCACCTCAAACATTGAACATAAAGCTATCACTGAGGCTTGTGAAGAGCTTGAAAAAGAAGGCTTTGAAATAACCTATCTTCCTGTAAACAGTTCAGGTCATATAGAAATTGAAGATTTCAAAAAGGCTATAACAGATAAAACAATACTGGCAAGTATTATGCTTGCTAACAATGAAATTGGAACAATTCAGCCCATTAAAGAACTTGCAACTTATGCCAGAGAAAAAAATATTATATTCCATTCAGATGCAGTTCAAGCTGTAGGAAAAATGAAGGTAGATGTATCTGAATTGGGTGTTCATCTTTTAAGCTTTTCCGGTCACAAAATTTATGCACCAAAAGGGATAGGGGTGCTTTATGTTGATAGAGAGTTGAAAGATATTCTAAAACCTATTATTTACGGTGGTCATCATGAGTTTGGGCTTAGAGCCGGCACGGAAAATGTCCCTTATATTGTAGGCATAGGGGAAGCCTGTGAAATAATTTCAAACGAACTTGACAAGGACATAGCTCATATAAAAACATTGAGGGACAGATTTGAGCAAAGGGTAGTCACAGAAATCCCACATTGCTATGTAAATGGTGGTGAGCCAAGAATTTGCAGTGTTTCGAATATCACATTTAAATATATTGAGGGTGAAGCGCTTATGGTCTATGCAGGAGAAATATGCTGCTCTACGGGCTCAGCTTGCTCATCTGACAGTATGGATGCTTCACATGTGCTCAAAGCTATAAATATAAACCCTGTAGATGCTCATGGAGCACTTAGATTTAGCTTAGGGAGATTTAATACATTAGAGGAAGTAGATAAGGCCGTTGAAATTTTAAAAGAAAATGTAGCAAAGCTCAGAGCTATTTCACCACTCTACCAACAAATTCAAAATTCTTAGTGTAAAAGGCGGCAATAGTGTCACATACAAAAAAAGCCGCCTTTTTATCTTTTTTTTACTTTTTTCATTTCGGGACACTTGGGATATTTATCCCCTTTGTAGCTTTATATCTCAAACACAACGGATTTTCAGGAAAAGATATAGGTCTTTTTATAACAGTCATATCCATTATTAAATTTTTATTAACCAACACATGGACTAAAACATATAATAAAATAAAGTCAAAAACAGTATTCGTTATAACAGCAATACTGGTTTCTAATGTCAGTGTCATACTTTTACTCTCAAAAAATTATCTTCTTACATTTTTAACTTTTATAATCTATGCCGTTACAAGAGTAGGTATTTTACCTGTAATGGACCATATTTCTAATGAGTTTTCAAGAGAATCAGGGATAGAGTATGGCAAAATTAGAATGTATGGCTCTATAGGATTTATTTGCTTTACTACCTTTACAGGGCTACTTGTAGATTATTTCAGCATCAATGTTTTCATTACCATGACAATATTAACAGGTTTTTTATCAGCCATAACCATACTTTTTATTAAGCTTGAAAATATTGAGAGAGCTAAGTACAAACAAGATAGTAATAAATTAAGTTTTGATTTCAAAATCATCTTAATTGCAAGTATATTACACTACATTTCATTAACCTTTTTTCATAACTTTTTAAACATTAAGGTTGAATACCTAAATGAATCCCAAACTATTGCCGGGACAATATGGTCTATCGGAATTTTTGCGGAAATATTGCTCATGTTTTTCTCCAATAAACTTTTTAAAAAAATTTCCCCCTTTACACTCTTAATTTTTTCAATGTTTTTAGGTGGTGTGAGATCACTTGTTATTGGATATGCAGAATCTGCTATGGTGCTACTTTTCATAAATACAATTCACGGGTTTGCATTTGGCACATTTCACTTATCAATAATAAGATATATAAAAGATTATATTGCTGCAGAAAGTAGACTCAAAGCACAAAGCTTTTACTCTTCATTAATTTACGGTCTTGGAGCGATATTCGGTTCAATTCTTTCCGGATATCTTTTTGACTTTGTTGGAGTAAACCATATGTTTATGATTGGCAGTATATTTAGTTTTTTTGCTACAATAATTTTGTTATTGTATAGAAAAAAATTTTTGCTAAAATATCAGCTATGAGCAATATAAAAAAGATAGTATCTGAGCTAACCGAAATTTGCGATAAACTGGATATTAAAGTAAGATTTGAAAAAACAAGTGCCAAAGGTGGGCTTTGTAAAGTCAATGATAAGTATATGATTATCATTGACAGAAAAGCTACCGATGAGTACAAGGCAAATGTTATCGCAAGTTCGCTTAAAAAATTTAACCTTGATACCCTACACTTGAAACCAAAAATTCGCGACTTTATAGATAATGTCTAAAGATATCCAAGCAATATTTAAACAACTTGAAATATTTTACAAGAATGAAAATGAGCCATCTGTCACAAAAATAGCTAAAATGTGTAATAACGACCCTTTCAAAGTACTGATTAGTACTATAATATCCCTCAGGACTAAAGATGAAGTAACATTAAAGTCTTCTCTAAATCTTTTTAATCGTGCTGACACACCTGAAAAGATAATACAGATATCTGTTGAAGAAATTGAAAAACTTATTTTCCCAGCCGGATTCTATAGAAAAAAAGCTGTGACAATTAAAGAAATATCTAAAAAGTTAGTTGACGAATACGATTCATTAGTACCTGATAATATCGATGAATTACTGAAATTTAAAGGTATAGGGAGAAAAACAGCTACACTTGTAATGATAGAAGGATTTGGAAAAAAAGAGGTCTGTGTTGATACGCATGTTCACAGGATATCAAACAGAATGGGACTTGTAAAAACAAAATCTCCTAACGAAACAGAAATAGAGCTAAAAAAAATTATTCCTGATAAATATTGGATAAAATTAAATAAAATACTTGTCGTATACGGTCAAAAAATATGCAAACCAATTTCACCCTTATGTTCAAGTTGCTTTATTGATAAGTATTGTGATAAAATTAACATAAAAAATGAGAGGTAATTATATGAAACATAATCTTGACGAAATAGATATCCAAATTATCAATCTGATGATTAAAAATGGTAGGATTCCTTATGCGGATATTGCCAAAAAGGTAGGTATGAAATCCCCATCCGTTATTGAACGGGTAAAAAAGCTTGAGTCTGATGGCATTATAAAACAATACACAACAGAAGTAAATTATAAAGCACTTGGTTACGATATCACCGCATTTATCGGAATAAGCATTGACAATACACAACATATTATCGATTTTGAACAGTCGCTGAGTGAAATTTCTCAAGACATAGTAGAATGCCATCATGTCACTGGAGATTTCACAATGATTTTAAAAGTTGTTACAAAAAATACGTCCACACTTTCAAGATTAATAAAAAAGTTGAGAAACATAAGTGGAGTACAGCGGACTAATACAATACTGGTATTTTCTACTATTATGAATAAGAAGAGGTTGACAGAAGACTTTTTTGAATGAAAATATCTGTAATTATACCGGTTTGTAATAGAATACAAACATTAAAGGATGCTATTGAAAGCGTTTTTCAGCAAACCTATAAGAATATAGAAATAATAGTCATCGATGATGGCTCAAAAACAGATATAGAACATTATTTAAAGCCGTATTTATCAAGAATTGTGCTTATTAAAAACAACATAAATAGAGGGGTAAGTTTTTCAAGAAATCTTGGGATAAAAATTAGTAGTGGAGAATATATTGCACTTCTTGACTCAGATGATATTTGGTTAAATTTTAAACTTGAATTTCAATTAAAAAATATGGTTAAGGCTAACAGCTTAGTTTGCCATACCGATGAATTTTGGTACAGACAGGGTAAATTTGTAAATCAAGGGGAAAAACATAAAAAATATGGAGGGAAAATACTAACAAAAATATTGGACATCTGTCGAATCAGCCCTTCCTCTATTTTATTTCATAAAAGTATTTTCTCCACAACAGGATTATTTAATCAATATCTAAAAGTTTGTGAAGATTATGACTTATGGTTAAGAATTGCTCTTTTTTATGAAATTTTATATATTCCAACTAAAACCATTGTAAAAAGAGCCATAACAAATGACCAATTAAGTCTAAATACGCCATATATGGAAAGTATCAGGCTTAAATCATTAATCAGTTTTCTAAAAAGGTATCACAAACTCTTAACTGTTGAAGAAAAAATTGCAGTCATAGAAGAAGTAAAACGAAAAGAAAATATTGTAAGAAGATATAGATTTAAAGATAAATAAACAGCTTTTAATTACCAAAGTATTTTAACTCACCACAATCTTTTATTATCAATTCCGGAAACCTTTCCAAACCTTCCACATCAGCTCTGGTGGCTTCTCCGCTTAATACAAGGACAAAATCTATTCCTGCATTATTTGCCAAAACTTTATCCGTATAAACTCTGTCCCCGAAAACAGCAAGCTCATTCTCCTTGTACAATCTCAAAATAGGCTCTAACAATATCTTATTTGGTTTACCAAAAACTATCTCAGGAGTTCGATTAACAGTCTTTTCAAAAAGTGCAATAAAAGAGCCGACATCAGGGATATCCCCTTTATCGGTAGGACAAACATTATCACTATGAGTAGCTAAATATCTAATTTTTCTATCTTTTAGAAGAAGCGCAGCGGTTTTCATTTTTTCATAAGTAAGCTCAGTATCGAATCCCAAAACAACAGCTTCGCACTCTTTCTCATCATCAGTAAAAATAATTTCAGGCATCCGCTCTTTCAGGTAATTTTTCATGCTTGTATTGGCAACAGGATAAATTTTTGTAATATTTTTCTCCTTGAGATAATCTATCAATGGAATCAAAGGGGAAATTATCCTGTCAATAGTAGCGGGGATACCAAAATTATTTAAACGTTTTATGTATTCCGTCAAATTTTTTGAGGTATTATTAGTCATAAAGTAAAACTTAAATTTTTGATAATTGGACACAATAAAATTTATGGTATTTTCTATCGGCAAATCCCCTAAATATACAGTCCCGTCAAGATCAAAAATAAAGGCTTTTTTACCCTTAAGGGTAAATTCAGATAATGACTTTTCCAGCTCATAAAGGTCTTCCTCATTTTCTATTGGATGACCGTTTACATTAACTAACTGTATATTGCACCACCCAGATATCCTCTCTTTTGACAACATATTAAAGATATCGTCAATGTCCTGTGCCTCTAATTTGAACACATCCTCTTTATAAAAGTAATAAAAGTCAATGTTTTTTGAGTAAACAGAAGTTTTTGCATCAAAAATATTTTTTAAATCATCAGAGGTAATTAAGTGCCTATCATTTTGAATTATTACAAAATCATCATGAATATCTTTAAGGCAATCTTTCAACTTTGAATCTTTGATATTTATATTTAGAGTATTACTAACAGCATCTTTAATAATTTCTATCCCTGATGAAGTCAAAACGGTAATATCCTGTTCAGGTATTCCAAGCTTCAAATACTCTTCTATCTGCCTTTGAATCAAAAATTTACCATTAACACGCAATAACGACTTAGGCTTACCCTTTAAAATAGAAGTCAAACCCGCATTTGAGTCAGTTAAGATATAAATTACTTTCACTTTCAAAGCATACCTCATATTGCCTTATCAAATCTGTCACTAATCAATTTTAATTCTTCATCAACTCTTGATTTGTCCCACCCTAATTCTTCTGCCATAATTTCCAATACTTTTGAAGAAGCATGTTTAGCAGCCTTAATATCAACCAAACCGAGAGGAATTCTTCTAATTAAAAAATCAACTACATGCACTACCATCTCATTTCTAACACAGTAATAAACTTCAGACTCAACGTAAGGATGACCAGTCTCAAGTCTAACAAAAGCCTTCTCTTTTTCACATGAATTAATAACCTCTTCTGCTAAAGAGCCGTATGACTTATGCAAATGAAGAGCAATATCATGGTCAATATTATATTTTTTCTGAAGTAACTTATTCCCTTCCGGGTTAAAATTTTCCCCACCTGCTATTTTTAAGTCTGAAGTAATGCATGGTTTTGCATTAAATGAAAACTCTTTTATTACTCTATCTACGACATCTTCGGCCATATGACGATAGCTTGTCCACTTTCCACCGGTAATGGTTACAAGCTTTGACTTACTCACTTCAATGTAGTGATTTCGCAATATTTCCTCAGTTGAAGTAGCATCAGGATCTTTAACAAGGGGCCTGATTCCTGACCATGCAGATAAAATATCATCCTTTGTCGGAGGTGTTTTAAAGTATCTGGCAATTTGCTTAAGAACATACTCAATTTCATTATTAGTAACTTCCGGGTGATCACGAACAACAGATGGATCATCAGTAGTCCCCACCAATGCATGCCCTTCCCACGGTAAAACAAAAATAACTCTTCCATCCTCTGTTTGAGGAATCATCATTCCATAATCAGTAGGAGTAAATTTTTTATCTAAAATTATATGAATACCTGAGCTTACTTTTAATACAGGTTCAACATTTTCATCGTCCATTTTTCTAATTGAATCCGCATATGCACCTGTTGCATTGACTACAGCCTTAGCATTAACGGTATATGTATCCCCTGTAATATTATCTTTTAAATGTGCACCTACTACCATGTTATTTTCTTTTATCAAATCAGTTACTTCCATATAATTGACAGCAACAGCACCTTGGTTTACTGCTGTTTTAACAAGCATAACAGCCATCCTGGCATCATTAAACTGTCCATCAAAATATAAAACACCGCCCTTTAAGTTTTGGTCATTCAATGTAGGAAGTTTTTCAAGGGTTTCCTTTCTAAATAATAAGCGACTTTTACCAAGCCTCATCTTGCCTGAAAGGATATCGTAAAGTTTTAATCCGGCAAATATATATGGAAGCTCATACCACTTATATAACGGCGTAACAAACTGTATTTTATTAGTCAAATGAGGAGCATTTTTTAAAATTACGCCTCTTTCATAAAGCCCTTCTTTGACAAACGAGTACTGCTCCTTATCCAAATGTTTAACTGCCTTTTCAAGATATCTAACCCCTCCATGCACTAACTTGGTGCTGCGACTGCTCGTCCCTTCTGCAAAATCATTCTTTTCCACAAGCAGCACACTTAGCCCTCTTGATGCTGCATCAACCGCGATACCACCTCCAGTAGCTCCACCACCTATTACCAATAAGTCAAACGTATCTTTTTCATTTAGTTTTTTTACATGTTCTCGTCTGTTCATCCAAACCTCGC
The DNA here is from genome assembly GCF_020480685.1 of Deferrivibrio essentukiensis. NCBI lineage: Bacteria > Pseudomonadati > Deferribacterota > Deferribacteres > Deferribacterales > Deferrivibrionaceae > Deferrivibrio > Deferrivibrio essentukiensis. The sequence goes on along the minus strand of NZ_JAJAFU010000007.1, from coordinate 46,824 downwards.
AATCAACTATAAATTTACAAAAACAAAAAATAAATTATTTTTCTCTTTCTACCAGCCCTTTTACAAACCATCTTTGCATAAAAAGAACCACAAGTACAGGCGGAAGTACAACAAGCAAGGTACCTGCCATTGCTATATGCCAATCAGGTGGATCTTCAGGAGACGGTATTAAGTGCTGCAGACCTATTACAGCTGTAGTCATCTTTTGATTAGTGGTAATTAAAAGAGGCCAAAGATACTGATTCCAACCATAAACAAATTCGATAACTACTAATGCTGCAATATTTGTTTTTGAGAGAGGAACAAGAATCTTCCAGAAAAAGGTCATAGGGGAAGCACCGTCCATTTTAGCCGCTTCACACAACTCTTCAGGAATTGTAAGGAAAAACTGTCTAAACAAGAATGTACATGTTGCTGAAGCCGTCAGTGGTAATATCAGCCCGGCATAACTATCAAGGAGACTAAGCTCAAAGCTAACTTCAATATCGTGACCAGCAAACCAGCTTATAATCGAATCCAAACCCAATGCATTCCAAACACCCTGTAAAGGTCCAAATAGATTTGCTGCCATTTCATAAGTTGGCACTATCCTTACCTCCACAGGTAACATCAACGTACAAAATACTGTAGCAAATACTAATGTCCTAAAACGATAATCAAAATACACAATTGAAAATGCACCAAATAGAGAAACCACTATTTTACCAATTGTAATCCCCGATGCCATAATAAAAGAATTAAAAAGTTGCGTTCCCAAATCCCCTCTTACCCAGGCTTCCTTTATGTTTACCAATAGTTGGTCACCCGGAATCATAGGCATAGGAACTTTTGAAACTTCCTCCAAAGGCAAAGTAGCTGCAATAATGGCATACAATATAGGAAACCCAACTACCACAATACCTACTATTAAAGCCACATATGTAAAAAAATCAAGTTTGGGAGTCTTTTCTACCATCATAATTTTACCCTGTGTATTGAACTTTACGTTCAACAAATTTAAATTGTAATATTGTAATGAAAACTATTAGCAGCATCAATACAACCGATTGTGCGGAAGATGAACCAAGGTTTAGCCCTATAAAACCATCTTGATAAACTTTATATACCAAAATGTTTGTAGAACCACCAGGACCACCTTGAGTAACAGCATGAATAACACCAAATGATTCAAAGAAAGAAAAAATAATAGTCATAACCGTAACAAAAAACATTGTTGGTGACAATAATGGAAAAGTAATACTCCAAAATCGTCTGAAAGGGCTAGCACCATCCATAGCAGCTGCCTCAATAAGCGATTTTGGTATTGCTTGTAACCCTGCAAGAAAAAATACAAAGTTATAGCTAATATTTTTCCAAGAACTTGCTAATACAACCATTAACATAGCATCCCTACTTGAAAGCAGAGGGTTCCAATTTAGCCCGAATACTCTGTTTAACCAGATTGCAACAACACCATATGATGGGTGCAACAAAAAAAGCCATAATATACCTGAAATAGCAGGCGCAACAGCATAAGGCCATATTAACAAAGTCCTGGTAAGTGCGGTAAAGCGTAAGGCCCTATTTGCCATAGAGGCCAAAAACAGACCGCAAGATATGGAAAGCAGCGCAACAGAGCCGCTAAAAATCAGAGTTATAACTATAGATTTTAAATATAAAGGGTCTTTAAAAAGATTGATATAATTATCAAACCATATAAAAGTGCTTTTTAATCCAAAAGGATCTGACCTCATAAAAGAGGAAACAATACCGCGTATAGCAGGCCAATAAAAAAATGTTGCAGTAATAATTATTTGAGGCAGCACTAATAAGTAAGCTAACCCTTTTGACTTAAAATATGAGCGTTTTCTTAACATAGCAACCTTTCCCAATTATGAGGGCGCCTATTTTTCAAATGGCGCCCTCATATATTTCATATTTAATATTTTAAATTAATTACTTATATGTCTTAGCAAATTCGCTTAATTTGATATTACTTCTTTCAACAGCAGAATCAAGAGCTTCTTTCGCAGTTTTTTTGCCATTCCACACTAATTCTAACTCTTCGTTAATTATATTACGAATTTGGACAAAGTAACCCAAACGAATACCTCTTGAGGATTTTGTAGGATTACGACGAGTAAGCTGTTTGATACCTACTTCCTGATAAGGATACTTCTCATAGTATCCTTCAGACTTCAACTTCTCATACGCATCAAGAGTAATTGGGAAATAACCAGTCTCTTTATGCCATAAAATCTGGACGTCAGTATTAGCAAGATATTTCATAAAAGCTGCTACACCTTTGTATTCATTTTTCTTTTTACCCTTGAATACCCAAAGTGAAGCTCCACCAATAATACTATTTTGAGGCTCTGCCATCCATGACTCGACAGGAAGAGGAGCAATATCCCATTCAAAATCTTTTACTGAGCTCTGAAGTTTAGCAATAGCACTAATAGAGTCTATGTATACACCTGCATTCTGAGCAATAAATTCAGATTTTGGCCCTTGATACTTTTGACCGCCGTAAAAGAAACGATTGCCGTCGTCCATCCATTTCTTTAATCTTGCGATATGATTAACTACTTTGTCATTATTTATTGTAAGCTGAACATCAAGCCCTTCGTATCCGTTAGCCTTTGTAGCAAAAGGTAAATCATGTATAGCACTGTAGTTTTCAATTTGTGTCCATGACTGCCATGCAGTTACAAGTCCACCCTTAACACCTAACTTAGCTATCTTTTCAGTAATCTCTCCAAGCTCGTCCCAAGTGATAGGCTTCTCTTTGGATAATCTGCCAATGCCTGCCTTTTTAAACATATCTACATTATAATACATAACAGGCGTAGAAGAGTTAAAAGGCATAGACATAAGCTTATTATCTTCATTTACATAATATGAAAGAACAGGCTGAAGGTATCTTGACCAGTCTATTTTGTATCCGTAGTCATCCATAAGCTTATATACAGGATAAACCATGCCTGACATCATCATAGTCTGTGTCCCAACTTCAAACACTTGAATAATATGAGGCTGTTTCCCTGCACGCACCGCGGCTATTGCAGCATTGAGAACTTCATCATATTCACCTTTATAAGTTGCAATAACTTTGTAGTCAGATTGAGACTTATTAAAATCGTCAACTATCTTCTGAACTACTTCTCCACGAGACCCACGCATTGCATGCCACCAATGAATTTCAATAGGCTTTGCAAAAGCGCTTTCAATAAAACTAAACACAAAAACAAGTGTCAGAATTAAACTAATTCTTTTAAACGACATACATTCCTCCAAGATATTTTATTACAAACTTACCCTGTAACAGGGCTACTTAATCATATTTTTTTCAAAATACAAACTTTTTTTAAACATTTTAAAAAAAAATCTGGATAAGAATATTTTTTTGTTTTATAGTCCTCAACTGTTAGATTATATTAAACATTATATAAAAATTTACGGAGTTTTTATTTATGGCAAATGTAATATTAAAAGATGTCGTAAAAAAATACGGCAATCTTGAGGTTGTACACGGGATAAACCTGGAAGTCAAAGACAAAGAATTTGTCGTTTTAGTCGGGCCATCGGGCTGTGGCAAGTCAACCGTACTAAGAATGATTGCAGGACTCGAAGAAATATCAAGTGGTACGATTGAAATTAACAATAAAGTAGTAAATAATTTGGCTCCAAAAGACAGAGATGTGGCTATGGTATTTCAAAACTACGCTCTTTATCCCCATATGAATGTTTACAAAAATATGGCATTTGGATTAAAATTAAGAAAGATGCCTAAGGATGAAATCGACAAGCGTGTCAACGAAGCAGCAGAAATATTAGAATTAAAAGAATTACTCCACAGAAAACCTCATGAGCTTTCAGGTGGTCAGCGTCAAAGAGTTGCAATGGGACGAGCAATTGTCAGAAGACCTGCAGTTTATCTTTTTGACGAGCCCTTATCTAATCTTGATGCAAAACTCAGAACTCAGATGAGGCTTGAAATAAAGCAACTCCATCAAAAAGTTCAAAACACAATAATTTACGTTACGCACGATCAAATAGAAGCTATGACACTTGCCGACAGAATAGTGATAATGAGAAACGGATACATTGAACAGGTAGGTACGCCCCTTGATATTTTCCAAAACCCTGCAAATGTTTTTGTGGCAGGATTTATAGGCTCGCCTCCGATGAATCTTCGTCAAGGGGTAATAATAAATGAAAACGGTGCTCTCAAAATAAGACTTAATGATAAATTATTAATACCTATCCCTGAAAAAAAGGATGCCCAAATTAGAGAAGGGCAAAAAATTATCATGGGATTAAGAACTGAAGATATCTTTTTATCAAACGATCATGAACAGTCTAAAGGAAAATTTTTATACAATACTGAGGGGGTTATTCAAATTGTTGAACCTCTCGGCAACGAAACAAGCCTCCATATGGATTTTTACGGAACAAATTTAATTGCCAAGTCAGAAGGAAGAAGAATCTTTTCTGTAGATGAAAAACTTCAAATGACTTTCAATTTGGATCACTTGCATATATTTGATACCGAAACAGAGAAATCTATCTATTAACATCAAAAAAGGGGGCTTTGCCCCCATTTTTCATATCTGTCCGTTTTATTAATTTAAAGCACCTTTGCCCAAAAAGTGACAAAAATGATAATACAAAAAAAATAGGAACGAGGGGGGTCGAACCCCTGACCCTTGCCACGTCAAGGCAATGCTCTCCCACTGAGCTACGTTCCTATCATGAGTTTAGCTTATAAATTATTTTCACAAAAACTTCAAGTTTTACTTTACAATTTTTTTAGATGGTATAGAATTTGAATGTTTATTGGGAGATAAGGATGAACAACTTTGATTATAAAGCAGTTACATATGATGAAAATCCTATGCACATTGAACGTGCAAAAATAATTGCAGACAATATAAGACGACTTTGTAAACTGAATAAAGATCATGTAATTGCCGATTTTGGTTGTGGGACAGGGCTTTTGGGCCTAAATTTTGTTAACGATGTAAAACAGATAGATATGTATGACAATTCAGCCAAAATGATAGAAATACTTAAAAAGAAAATTTTAGATCACAACATACCTAACATTAACGCAATTCACCTTGATATAACGAACACTGAAGAGTTACTTAAAGAAAAATATAATGCAATTATGACCCTTATGACTTTTCACCATATTGAAAACATAAAAGATGCACTTTTCAAACTAACCTCTCTGTTAAAAAAATCAGGCAAATTGATAATTTGTGACCTTGATGAGGAGGATGGAAGTTATCACCCTGATAAATCAGCAATTCACAACGGAATAAATCAGAAAGAATTAAAGGAATATGTAAGTGACTTGAAACTAACGCTCATCTCGGCAACAGTACCTTATATAATAAATAAGTTGGTAAATGGCAATGAAAGGAAATACCCTGTCTTTATGCACATTTATGAAAAATAACTTGCATTTGCAATAAATTTATTAAAGGAGGCTTTTATGAAAAGAAGCATCACACTTTTTTTTGTTTTGGTAATGGTTGCTCTTATGGTTACTAGTGCTTTTGCGGCAAACTCAAAGGATGGTAGAAGAAAGTTTAAAAAGTATTGTTACAAAGAGTGTCACAAAGGTAACATTGAGGGGGTAAAGGTCATTACACCTATGTCTTATACAGGTGCTCAATGGCTATCAATGTTTAATAACGATATGGCCGGGCTCAAAAGGTATCATAAAAATGGTGAGCTTGAAAAAATTAACTTAAGCGATAAAGTTTATGAAAATATCAGAGTGTATTTGAAAGATCACGGACTTGATTCAGACACACCTGAAACATGCGGATAAAAAAAGGCGGTTTTAACCGCCTTTTAATATTTTATAAGTAATGTTGCATTTCCACTTATGTCAGGCAAATCTTCAAACCCATAGTTTGGATTTAAAAATGAGTCTTCCTTGACGGGTAAATATGTATATTTAATTCTGACAAATTTAGTATTGTCATTAAGCGTTATATTCAGATTTCTTACTCCCAAATTTTTAACATTGACATAACTCTTATATACATTCAATTTCCCCGTATTATCACTAACGTCAAGATCCAGGGTTTTATACATCAAACCTGAAACATTCTTAATTGATATATCTAAATTTCCATTTTTACCTATATTGTAATAAAACTTGATACCATCTCCTGAAACCACATGCGCATAAGTTTCCCTGAGTGACTTCGATGTTTTATAAGGAAATGTGAGACTACAGGACAACATAAAAAGTGTTAGCGTAAAATACAAAAACAATCTTAGTAGTCTCATATAGCAAATAGCTCCTTCTCAGATTTATAAACTTCTGTAAACATTACTTTTATCTCTTCAAAGTTTTCCAAGTCAAGTCCAATTTTTTCAAGACACTCTGTAAAATTTTCATTATATCCACCTATTCCGATTCCAAGCTCTTTTAATACATTATTAGCTATATATAAAACATATACTAAAGATGTATTTTCAGAATTTTCCGGAGTGTGGTGGTTTAAAACTACATCCTGATAAAGCTCTGGCATGTTCCAATATTTCATAACTTCAGAGCCAACCTGAGCATGATTAAACCCTACCCTATCATTTTCCAAATCCAATAAGTTTAACTTTTCATTAAAAACTTCCTGAAGAATATCATCGTAATTATCAATATTCATCTTCATTACGGAAACACCCAAATCATGGATAAGCCCAAGTAAGAAAGCCTCTTCCACCAATTTTTTATCCACTTTCAACATTATCAACCTTGACATAATCGCAGTAGCAACGGAATGTTCCCATAATTTCTGGTCAATCAAGTTAACTCTGCCATGATTAAAGAGAGATTTTGTGGACAGAGAGATAACAAGGCTTTTTATCGCCTTTACTCCTAAATATGACATCGCCTGAGTAAGGTTTACAATCTCATTTTTGGGAGAATAAAAGGCTGAATTTGCCAGCTTTAAAATTGCAACAGTTATATTGGCGTCCTTTGATATTATCCTTACAAGCTCCGCAAAACTAAAATCCGGGTCTTCCAGCAGATCAATTACCTTTTTTGCAATTTGAGGCATTGGCGGAAGTTCTTTTATCTTTTCGTAACTAATATGACCCATTATTTATTTTTCTCCCCATCTTCTTTGGCTTCCTCTGCATCAATTGTAGCTTCTTCGTTCACATTTACTTCTACAATTTCTTCAGTTTGCTCCAAAATAACTTCATCAGGCTCAACTATATCTTCACTTTTATCATCAGCATCCAAATCATCATCCTCTTTAAAACCTTTTTCTCTCAACTCATTAATAAACTCTTCAAGTTCTGCAATAGAATTTTCAAGCTCTTTTATCTTTTCAAAATCTAATTCAAGGGTTTCCGGTAAAATTTCCCCTTCTTTGCTCATTTGATAAACTTTAAGTCCTAAGTTTTTAAATTTTTCATCCATTTTCTTTTTTGTAGAGGCAATTTCTATCTTGACTTTGCTAATTTTAGTAAATTTAACTAACTCTTCTTTCCCCTTATTTAATTTCTCCTTAATCCATTCAAAATTCTTATCTTTTTCCATAGTATCCTCCTAATTTCCAAGTAATGAGTCTATTTTTAGTTTCTGAAGATATATAAAAAATAACAACAGCATATTTACCCCAAGCGAAAGTAGAAAAAACCAAAGCCATGCACTACTTTTACCTGAGCTCACCTTTTCAGCTCCACTCTTAAATAATGAACCAAATTCGGAATCTTTCAATTTCATCCAAGGCTTAAAATTTGATTTTACAAAATCAACCGACAGAAATTTTCCATCTAATATACCACGTTTGATATCTTCATAATTTAATTCGGGGAAAATTATCCCATTTAATGTTTTAACCTCAAACTGATCGTCTTTAGATTTCAAGTCAAATTCCTGAGAACAGGACGGACATGAAAAGCGCTTTTTATCCTTTACAAAGAAATCAACCCCACACTTTGAACAAATAACTTTCATCTTACCCCCTTTAGTATTAGTTCCATCTTTTAAATAAAGAGTGCTCTATATTTATTATATCAAATATTTTCCCAACAATAAAGTCAATTAAATCATCAATCGATTTAGGTTCATGATAAAATGCGGGTGCAGCAGGTAAAATAATTGCACCAGCTCTTGATAATTCCAAAAGATTTTTCAAATGAATAGTATTAAGTGGAGCTTCTCTGAATACTATTACAAGCTTTCGCCTCTCTTTTAAAGCCACATCAGCACATCTTTCTATAAGATTAGAACTCACGCCGGATGCTATCCTTCCTATGCAACCCATTGAAGCAGGAATAATTATGTAAGAATCTACTTTAAAACTCCCACTGGAAACAGGAGCTGCAAAATCTCTATAATCAACAAACTCGACATTTGATTTTGCTGTTATTTTACTTTTAATTTCATCAAGGTCTTCAATACCTGTTTCAATCTTTAAATTTGTCTCTCCGTCCGGAGTAATACTTACGTAAACCTCATTATTTTCGTAAGAAGCAAGTTCACTAATTAACCTAAGACCGTAAAGGGAGCCACTTGCTCCCGTAATCCCTACAAAAAATCTTCTCATTTATCCTCTTATTAAAATAACATCCAAAAAGGTAAAAACAAAAACCGTAAGGCTAATGTAGGCATTTAAGTTGAAAAAAGCAATATTTACTCGGGACAAATCATCTTTACTAATAAGTCTATGCTGATAAAACATAAATATTCCACAAATAATTATACCTAACAAATATAGATAACCCATATTGAAATATTTATATAGATAGATAAAAACAAAAAATGCAACCAAATGAAATACTCTTGACAATATTAGTGAATACTCAATACCCAAATAACGAGGAATGGAATGAAGGTTTTCCTGTCTATCAAAATCGATATCCTGTAAGGCATAAATAATGTCAAAGCCTGCAACCCAAAAAAGTACGGCAATCCCCATCAAAACTATCCCAAAGTTTAAATCTCCACTTATCGCAACCCATGCACCTATAGGGGCAAGTCCCAAAGCTATACCGAGGATTATGTGACACAAGGCTGTAAACCTTTTTGTGTATGAATATAAAATAAATATCAAAAGAGGTATCGGAGAAAGTATAAAACAAAGGTTGTTAAGCATAAATGTTGCAAATTCGTAAACTACAAAACTTATTATTATATATAAAGTCGCTTCACTTTTTTTAATCTTTCCTGCGGGGATCTCTCTGTTTGCAGTTCTCGGATTTTTACGGTCTATTTCCGCATCTATAACCCTATTTAGCCCCATTGCTCCGGTTCTTGCACCAACCATAGCAACTATTATCCAAATCACTTTATCTAAAGCAGGCAGACCATTTGCGGCAATCACCGCTGCAGTAAATGCAAAAGGGAGTGCAAAAACAGAATGCTCTATTTTTATCATCTTTAAAAAATCTATAAACTTTTTCATTTTAGCTCTCAAAGATTATTTCTGCCATAACCTTGGCAAAATCTTCGTTATCATTCAAACTTTCAACCCTTTCCACAGTCATTCCCAACTCTCTCGCATTTTTAATATACTGTTCATCAAGCTCAATTAATGTTTCTATATGGTCAGAGACAAAAGATATAGGCACAACAATTACAGGTCTTCTTTCATCCATAAGGGAATACAATGTTTCATCCGCCGCCGGTCCCAACCATTTCATAGGCCCTGTCTTACTTTGAAATGCAAGTATTGATTTGTATGGCTTGACAATAGATTCTATATATTTTGTCTGCTCCTTTAGCTGATTAAGATACAGGTCACCCTTTTCTAATGTGTACTCAGGTAAAGAATGCGCCGAAAAAAATAAAATTGACTCTTTCGTTGCAATATTTAATCTATTTGCGGCTGAATTAATAGCATTTATAATACAATTATTGTAACCAATATTCATGTGCCAAAAAGGGATAATATTAAAATTTGACTTTGGAGGGTTTATAAAGGTTTGAGCATAAAACCTTTTAAAACATACACCGCTCGTAGTGTAGGAGTATTGAGGATACAGAGTCATAACAGTTACTTTTTCAAACTCCTCAAGAACAAGCTCCTTGTAAGTTTCTTCTATATAAGGCTTATAATAGGTCATACCAAAAATAACTTTTAACTCTTTTCCATATTGAGATTTATAAATTTCAGAAACTTTTAAAAAGAGGCTTTCGGCAATCTTAAGTTGAGGGGATGCGCCCCCCATTTTCTCATATTCAACAGCGACCTTTTTACTTCTTCTTGAAGCAATAAATCGCGCCAATTTGGATTGAAGAAAGCTACCTATTTTAAAATCAATAATATCTCTGTCGGTAAAAAGATTATACAAAAAGGGCTCGATAGCCTCTATACTATCAGGCCCCCCCATATACATAACATAAACAGCATCAGCCATTAAATTTCCTTGCTATGAACATAATCCACTAAAAATTTGACGTTTTCTACCGGAGTTTCAGGTAAAATACCATGCCCCAAGTTAAAAATATGCCCTTTTACATTTTTTGTCTTATCAAATATTAAATCAATATTTTCTTTTAAAGTTGCTTTATCCGTAAAAAGCAATACCGGATCAAGATTGCCCTGAAGAACAAACTTATTGTCTAACAGTTTTGCAGCCTCATCAAGCTCAATCTTCCAGTCCACACCAATTCCGGCACAGCCCAGCTCTTTAATTTTACTGTAAAATGTTGCAGAATCCTTTGCAAAATATATGACATGAGCACCCTTTAATGAATCAACAATCTTTTTAACATAAGGAAATACCAATTCACTGTAATCTTTAGGTGAAACTATTCCTGCCCAGGTATCAAAAACTTGAACAATTTTACACCCGTTATCAATCTGTGCCTGTAAATATTCAACAGTTGATTCCGTAATTTTATCCATTAAAAGATTATATGCTTCCCTTTCAGTATGCATTAATGTCTTGATTTTTACAAAATTCTTAGAACCTCCACCCTCAACCATATAACATGCCAGCGTAAATGGGGCCCCTGAAAAACCGATCAAAGGCACATTCAACTCTTTCACAAGAAGCTTTACTGTATCTATAACAAATGGAACATCATTTTCAGGCTCTATAACTCTAAGCTTTTTTACATCACTTAATTTTTCAATAGGATTACTTATGTATGGTGCAGGATTAAAATCCAAATTTACACCCATAGGCTCTATTGGAATCAAGATATCAGAAAACAATATCGCTGAATCAACCCCCAAAATATCAATAGGCTGCAACGTAACTTCACATGCAAGCTCAGGAGTTTTACACAACTCCAAAAAACTTACTTTCTTTCTGACAGCCATATATTCAGGCATATATCTTCCGGCTTGCCTCATAAGCCAAACAGGTTTTTTGCTAACCTTTTTCCCTTCTAACACATCTAAAATCAAAGTATTAAATCCCATATATATATCTCCTATTTAATATAGTGTTGATTTACAGAATATAACCATTTTACTAAAAAACTCAACTATTAAACAACTTGCGTGACTACAATTTATAAAAAGTTTTATTAAAATGCTTATTATTTTTTTTGATAGTGGGAAGTACAACCTATAAGGTTACTGACCAGTTTTTCTTCATCAGGCTGCAATTTAATATTATTAGAAGTATAATAATAACTCAAACTTCCAGAATCTGACAAAAAACAATAATATTTTGTTTTGTCCCACTTTTGCTTTGGGCTGTAGCTATCCTCCAAAGCGACTATATCTTCATAAGGGGATAGTAACAAGCAGTCTGCTTTTTCAAGTAAAAAAGCTTCCCCTTGAAACCATAAATTTTCAGCAGGCAAAAGCCAAGTAAAAGACTCATCTTTTTCAACAATAATATATTCAAAAAGACTAAATACTTTCATAAGAAAAATATTATGATTATTTTGTATTCAATTTAATAGCGGAGCCTTCAACTAAGGCAGTAGACACTTTTGTAAGGGCTGAGTTTAATATACGCTGGAAAGTACTTTGAGAAATACCCATTCTTTCGGCACCTGCTATCTGCTCTAAGCCCTCTACATACTTCAACCTGATGGCTTCAATCTCATCAGCAGCAAGCTCTACCTCTTTAAGCTCACTAAGAGGTATCCCTTGGGGCTTGAAATAATGTCCTTCAATGCTGCAATTTATGTGTCTGTGCTTTTTCGGCCTTCCCATAACACCATAATAGCAATAATTTTTTAAAAATCAACTAAAATATACCAAAAAAGTATACTTTAATTGACAAACCTTCTTTTATCCTATTTTTTATATGGTATAATAAAACATGAATAGCTTCTCAAAGCTTTTTCTTGCAAGTAAAAAAAAATCAGTTCATAATGTTTTTTTACAAAAGCGTCCGGAGGAGATGTGAGATATGGGACTTAGAGATTTTATAAAAGAGCAGGTGAAGAAGGTTTCAGTGATAAAAAGAAAAACTGAAACTAAAGATAATCTTTGGGCAAAATGCAGTTCTTGTGGTGAAATAAGTTATAAAGCAGACATTGAAAAAAACTTTCAAACTTGTCCTAATTGCGGTTTTCACTTTAAAGCAAGTGGAATGGAAAAGATAAATTTTATAATTGATAAAGGGAGTTTTATCGAACTTGATAAAGATATAACATCCCTTGACCCACTAAAGTTCAAAGATACAAAGAAATATTCAGACAGAATAAAAGATACGATGAAGAAAACAGGATACAAAGATGCTTTTATATCAGGCATAGGTGCAGTAAACGGAAAAAATATTCATATTGGAGCATTTGAATTCTCCTTTTTAGGCGGTAGCATGGGTAGTGTAGTAGGAGAAAAAATTACCAGACTCGTAGAGTCAGCTATTGTCAACAAAAATCATGTAGTAACCATAAGTTGTTCAGGTGGCGCAAGAATGCAGGAGAGTATTCTTTCCTTGATGCAAATGGCCAAGACTTCTGCTGCTTTGAAGAAATTGGCGATTGCAAATCTTGCCCACATATCAATTCTGACTGACCCTACAACAGGCGGTGTTACAGCGAGCTTTGCAATGTTAGGGGATGTAATCATCGCCGAACCAGGTGCACTTATAGGTTTTGCCGGTCCAAGAGTTATTGAACAAACTATCAGACAGAAACTTCCCGAAGGTTTCCAAAGAGCTGAATTTTTGCTGGAACATGGGATGGTAGATACCGTACTTCATAGAAGAGAGTGGAAGCCTTTCATAAGTAATCTTTTAGATTTTTTTGGCTAAATGCAAAACAAATTTGAAAGCTATTTTGCAAAAAAGGGTGAGTTCAAAAGTATTGAGCTTACCCTTGATAGAATCTCCTCTGCACTTGATTTTATAGACTTTGACGAAAAAAGACTCGGTAAAATCATACACATTGCAGGGACAAACGGAAAAGGCTCTACAGCATATTTCCTGCATCAATCTTTCATAAAAGCTAATTTTAACTGTGTTCTTTATACCTCTCCTCATTTGGAAAGTATTACCGAAAGAATTGTTATAAATAATTCTCAAGTAGAAATTAATACATTTAATGACGCTTTTGATGCGACGAAACAGGCCATTGAAAAGTTTAAGCTTTCATATTTTGAAGCTATTACACTTATAGCATTTTATATATTTCAAGATTTAAGTCCCGACATAAGTATCATCGAAACCGGCCTGGGTGGTACTTATGACGCAACTAACGTTTTGGTTGATAAAATTCCCGTTATAACAACAATATCACAAGATCACATAAATTTTTTAGGCAAATCGATATATCAAATTATTGATGAAAAATTAAACATTATTAAAAGTAACCAAAAAGTTTACATTGGGAAGAATGAAAATTTTATAGTAAATTATATAAAGAATAAATTAATAGGCAAAAGCATATTCTTTTCCCAGTGTAATAAATATTTAAAAAGCTTCCCTCCACCTTTTAATCACAATTACGAGCTTGCAAGGTTAATACTAAAAAATGAATTTCAAATAGATATACCTCCTGCAGATTTACTAAAACTTCCACCCTGCAGGTTAGAAAAAATAAAAAACTTCCTCTTTGACGGAGCACATAATCCAAGCGGGATAATAAATCTCATTAATAACATCGATAATATTGATACAGCAATAATATCAGGCACACTTGATAGAGATATAATTAAGACAATTGAAATAATAAGAAAAAAAATCAAAAAAGTAATCATTACCGAAATTCCGAATAATGAAAGAAGCATAAAGGTAAAAGAGATAAATATACCTGGTATCTACAAAATAAGTGACCCAACCCTGGCAGTTTATAAAGCACTTGAGTTAAACGGAAAAAGTGATATACTGATTTGCGGCTCACTTTACCTTTGTGGGCATTTAAAAAAGGTAATAAGGGATAAATTTGTCTAAATATATATTAATAATTGTTTTACTAGCTGTTTCAATCTCCTTTGCAGAGGATAAAGTAAACTTAGAAGCAGATAAAGTAACATCCATTGATAACAATACTGTATTTGCAGTAGGAAGCGTGCTGGTCACATATAAAAATATTATACTTACATCCGATAATCTCACCTACCACAAGGATACAAATGTTGCAGAAGCAAGCGGAAATGTAGTATTTCAAGATGATTACAACTATTTGACAGCAAGTTACCTAAAAATTAATCTAACCACTAAAAAAGGTTTAATAAACAACGGTAAGGGGTTTTACGCTCCGCATACCTACTTCAATGCGAAAAAAATTGAGAAAACAGGGGAAAATAGTTTTCTACTTCAAAATGCAGTAATAACCTCTTGCAATCAAGAAAATCCTGACTGGTATTTTTACTCAAGAACAGCTGAAATTGATTACGGCGAATATTTTAAATCAAAACATACTACATTCAATATAAATGATATACCGGTACTTTACACCCCTTATTTTGTTTGGCCAATAAAGAAAAAACGGGAAAGCGGCTTTTTAATTCCTGATATCGGATTTAAAACAGATGCCGGTTTTTTTGTAACACCAAAATATTTTCTGGATTTGGGTCTTAATAAAGACTTTACCTTCGGAGTAAACCTCTTTAGCTTAAAAGGTCCAATGCTTAACACTGAGTTCAGATATGAAAAATCTTCCAGCGAATCAATTTACATGTATGGCGAATTTCTGGATGATCAAAACTCAAAATCAAACAAAACCACAAGGTGGAGATTTGTTAACAAATCAAATATTTATTTGGCAAAAAATTTGGAATTGAAATTCAACACAGATTATGTAAGCGATTTTAAATATAAAGAAGATTTTGACGAGTTTGCTATAAAGAGCGACAAATTCGAATTGGAAAATGATGAAAACTACTCGGTAAATGAGATAAGACTAAACTACAATCTTAAATATTCTAACATATCTTTAAGATACCTTGATAACATGCACTATTATAAAAACGATGATGGGTTTACTAAAAATCATATAATCCGAAAGCCGAATATTATTGTTGAAAAATATGGGCTGAGATTATCTGAAATCAAAGCAGACTATTTTGCAGATTTTAATAAAATTCTCTATACAAACTATATTTACAATGTTGACGGAAGCGAGAATTCCAGCAAAATCGAATATGACAGATACTTTGCAAAAATAAAACTGTATAAACCATTTGACATAAAAATCGCCACCCTTACCCCTCATTTCACACAAACTGCCACTTATTGGAGCAACCTGAATAATATAAATACATTGCAGGATAATGACTTTGAAAAAAGCTTTTTGAAAGTAAAATATAACGGTGACAGTATCAATAGGACAATCTATTCATACGGGGCTAAGCTGTCTTTTAACGAACTTTATAAGAATTATCAAAGTTTCAAACATTCTATTTTTAATACTTTTGAGTACAAGGTAACCCCATATTTAGAGCAGTCAGGCTTGCCAAACTTGATTGAAAATGATGTGATTAGTGCTGAAAATTATTACGGATACACCATGACCAACTATTTTAAAGGCAATATTTGGGACATGAAGCTTGAAATCAATCAAAAATACAATCTATCAAAGTCTGATGAAAAATTTGAACCGTTGTATGTAAAGTCAAGTTTCAATTATAAAGATTTGTTCAGTATCAATTTTGAGAATAGCTATGATTATTATGAAAAACAATCCACATATTTTAAAAATAGTTACAGACTAAAATTAAGTAAATTTTACTTTTATACGGAATATGTTTTCGATGATACCATTACTGACTACAATACCACACTCAAATATAACGTAACTTATAGTGCCAATAAATTCGATTTAAATGTTTATGAAAAATTTGCTTCGGATGAAGAAAATATCAAACTTTCAAACCTAAAAAGGCAGGAGCTTGGGCTAAAAGGTGTTTATAAATCTGATTGTTGGAGCTTTGGACTTTTGTTGAAAGAAAATTATTATGATATAATTGAAGAAAGCTCAATAAATACAAAAACAGAAAGGACAGTATATCTAATATTTGAATTTAAAGGGCTCGGAGGGGCGGAAAGAAAGATTTTGGAGAAGAAGTGAAAAATATACTAATAACAGGTGTATTAGGGCATTTGGGCTCTAAATTTGCGAAACTTTTACTTGATAATTTTCCAATGTATAATGTATTTGGTATAGATAACGAAGCTGATAAAAAATACATTAATAATAAAGAGTTGTTTAACAGTTACGATAAGTTCGATTATATCAAAGGTGATATTACCAACACGGAATTAATTTCAAATATTCTTACTGAGAGAAAAAGCTCCCTTTCCACATATTACACAAACAAAGGGGTAGATTATATTTTCAATTTTGCTTTTAACAGCTTTATTGCAGACAAAAAAAATCTTGGAATCTCATACATTAGGGATAATATTTCAGGTGTTTTAAACATTGCAATTGAAGCCTTAAAACATTGGGATGGTAACTACACCGGTAAGAGACTTATATATATTAGCGCTTTAGACGTATTTAGATTTACTGAAGAGGAAAAATGTTATGACGAAAACAGTCACCCAAACCCGGATACAATAAGCGGCAGTATAAAACTCTCCGTTGAAGCAATCTTAAAAACACTGAATGAAAGATTTGGCATCCCGATAACAATAATACGCACCCCTTTTTTAGTAGGCGGACATAACGGTATTTATCCGATATTGCCAAATATCTTCTCAGATTTGAAAAACAACAAAAAAGTCGTAATAGATTTTCACCCTGAAACAACAATAAACATAGGGCATATAGAAGATATACTTATCGCAATTGAATCTACGTTTAAAGATAAAACCAACTTTACGATATATAATGCTTGTGGCCATAATGTTAGTATCAAAAAAATAGTTGACACATTCGCAGAATTTGTAAAGACTGATAGCTCAAAAGTAATATATGAAGGTAAAAACAAGCTAAACTTGTGCGTAATGCCTGATAAAATTTATAATAATTTGGGATGGAAACATTTTACGGATTTAGAAATTACTTTAAAAAAGGTTGCCGATGAGATATAAAATATTTTTTTTAATAGCTTTTATTATATTTTATTCAACAACTATATTCGCATATGATATGAAGGGGGTCGGCAGAGCAGTAATCGTAAATGATGACCTTAAAACTGCTGAAATATCCGCCAAAAACTCCGCATTAATTGATGCCTTATACAACTACTTTGTTTTAAATCACTCCGAAGAGGATATACCTGATATCAATGAAGAATTTTTTAAGTTTATAAAAAAATACACTGTCCTTAGCAGAAAAGTAGATAATTTTACTGTATACTATGAAATAAATGCAACTATTGATGAGGTTGCAATTACTGACGCTAACTACCTTATTAACAATATCACGCATTCCGTTATCTACATTTTTGAAAATGAAGATTTAGACTCCAACTTAAAAACAAAAATAAAAGAGCAAATTAACCAAATATTACCCCAATATAACTTTTCTATCAAATATCAAGAAGACTTTGAAATACTCACACCGGATAATTCAAACTTCGAAGACAAACTTTCCAATTTTGGAAACA
This sequence comes from Deferrivibrio essentukiensis, assembly GCF_020480685.1. Lineage (NCBI taxonomy): Bacteria > Pseudomonadati > Deferribacterota > Deferribacteres > Deferribacterales > Deferrivibrionaceae > Deferrivibrio > Deferrivibrio essentukiensis. The sequence goes on along the minus strand of NZ_JAJAFU010000007.1, from coordinate 28,897 downwards.
GCAAAGCAAAATATTTCTTTATTTTTAACGTTTCCCCAGAATGCTCTCCGATAGATAAAGATTATTTTTGCAGGCTCACCACTACGGTAAAAATTTATACTAAAAAAGAAACTTTACCTACAATCAAAACAGTAACATCTTCTCTTGGTAAAACAGAATTAGATGCAGCTTTAGATGCTTTCAAAAAGGCCTCTGAAAATATTCTCAAGTATATCACGGCAAATATCATTAAATCGGAAGCAAATAAGGCTACTGAAAAGTCGTATAATGCCACATTTATCAATTTTAAAACTATCTCCAACTTAAATAAATTGCTAAACTTCTTAAAAGAAAAAGGGTTTATAAGCAATTACACTTTAAAGTCATATTCTATGAGCCAAGCGACATTTGAAGTGACGACTAAATTTTCACAGGAAAAATTGTCCGAAAAAATTGTAACTTATGACAATAAAATATCCATAGAAACAGAAAATGATGAGATTATTATTACTTTCTTGTAAAAATAATACTTTATATGGTATGATAAAGACAAATGATAAACGAAATATTAAATTTTGTTAAACCTAAAAGAAAGATTCTGATACTTACGCACAACAACCCCGACCCTGATACCCTCGGAGCTGCCGCCGGTATTAAAAATATTTTAGTTAAAACATTTAAAAAAAGATGCACAATCGCCTATGACGGGGTTATTGGCAGAGCTGAAAACCGTGAAATGGTCAAACAGTGCAAAATTGAACTTCATGCATCAAGAAAGCTGACATTTTCAAGATATGACTGTATCATATTAGTAGATACTCAACCTACTGCCGGAAATGTCTATATCCCGGATAAATTTTTCCCTGATATTGTAATTGACCACCATAATTTCAGAATACAAACTAAAAATGCAAAAATATATGATGTAAGGCCTAAATACGGAAGCACCAGCACAATCATTGGCGAATATTACAAAATATTAGGTATGGAGCTTGATAAATTCACCGCTACTGCACTCTATTATGGAATAAAAACAGACACTATTGGCTATGGCAGAAGCAATAGCAAAATTGATTTGGAAATGATGGGGTATATATTACCATTTATTAACTTGAACAAATTAGCAAAAATTGAAACACCCGACCTTCCCCGCTACCATTTTAAAAACATAAAAAAGGCCATTGAAAATTCCGTTGTAATTGAAGATTTAGTTTTTTGTAATCTGGACGAAGTAAGAAATACTGACCTAATTGCAGAAACTGCTGACGTTTTACTTAAAATAAGGGATATCAAATGGACTTTTGTAATCGGTAGGGTTGAAAATATGGCCTATTTCTCACTAAGATGCAAGTCCAGCAAGAAAAAAGTGGGGAGTATCGCCCTTTCAATCGTAAAAAATTTGGGTACCGGTGGCGGTCATATGAAATCCGCAGGTGGACAAATTCCATTAAATGGAAAGACATATTCAGAAATTTGTGATACAATTAAGAAGAGATTATTAAAGAAAATTGGAATTAAAAACCCGGAAGAAAAATCTATTTGACAATTCGGGTTTTTATATTTATAATTGTTCTAAATAAAGGAGGTTACTATGAAGTATATTTGCACAATTTGTGGTTACATTTATGATCCGGCTGCAGGAGACCCTGATAACGGTGTTAATCCTGGTACTGCTTGGGAAGATGTTCCTTCTGACTGGCTTTGCCCGGAGTGTGGCGCACCAAAAGAAAGCTTTGAAGAATACGAATAACATCTAAACCACCCCAAGGGGTGGTTTTTTAATGGAGGTAGTTGATGAAAGCGATTCAGATAAAGGAAAATATTTTTTGGGTAGGTGTCAGAGACCCGAAGCTTGAAGTATTTGATATTGTTATTCCCACTAAGCATGGTACTACTTACAACAGTTATCTTGTTATAGGATCAGAAAAAAAGGCACTTATTGAAGCAAATAAAATGATTTTTGCAGACGAATATGTTAAAACTATTGAAGAGATTTGCCCCATCAAAGATATAGATTACATTATATTAAATCATAACGAACCTGACCACTCAGGTGCGCTTCCTAAAATTTTGGAAATAAACCCTAATATTGAAGTAATATACTCAAAGACAGGCAAAAATTTTGTGCAAAATATTGTAAACAAAGAATTCAACGGCAGGGCTGTCGGAGATGCCGATACGATAGACTTAGGTGGTAAGACATTAAGGTTTTTTCACACCCCTTTTCTTCACTGGCCTGACACAATGTTTACATACTTGGTAGAAGATGAAATCTTATTCCCTTGTGACTTTTTGGGTGCGCATTATTGCCCTGAAACAGGTATTTTTAACGATGAAATAAAAGAAAAAAAAGATACACAAGAAGCATTTAAGTTTTATTACAATGCTATCATGAGACCCTACAAAGAACACATTTTAACGGCATTTAAAAAAATTGAAAATATTACCATAAAAATGGTTTGCCCGTCGCACGGACCGATTTTACGTGAAAATATAGATTTTTATATCAATTTTTACAAAGAGCAAGCAAACAGATATTATCAAAATAATCACAACCGACAGATAACAGTGGTTTATGCCACTGCATATGGAAATACAAAATTACTTGCCGAACAAATTAAAAAAGGTGCCGAGGAAACGGGAATAATTGTCAAAATGTTTGATGCTGCAGAAACTAATGCATCAACAATTATAGATGAAATAGAAATTTCTCATGGTCTTTTAATGGGGACTGCTACAATAAACGCCAAAGCTCCAAAGCCAATTTTCAACATTTTTGCTCAGCTCGTTGTCCTTAATGTATCAAACAGAAAAGCCGGTGCTTTCGGCTCATACGGCTGGAGTGGGGAAGGTGTCAAAATGTGTGAAGATATATTAAAAACCATGAGAATGAAATTACCTTTGGAATCCTTAAAAGTCCAAATGACTCCGAGTGAAGAAGAGCTAAAGAAAGCTTACGATTGGGGCAGAGAGTTTGCCTTAAAAGTCTTAGAAGGAAATTAAAAACTAAGAGGGGAAACCCTCTTAGTTTATTCAAAGGTAAATTTTTAATCTATATTTTCAATTCTTTAATTGTCATTTACAAATTTCTTTTATAAAATAGTGCAAGGAGATAATATGTATAAAATTATATTTTCTTTGTTATCCGCACTAATGCTTTTTGGCTGCACTAACAGTAGCTCTTCAGGGTTAAAAATAAGCGGGCGCATTGAAGCCGATGAAATAAACCTTGCATTTAAAATGCCCGGGAAAATAAAGGGTATCTATATTGAAGAGGGTGACAATGTAAAAAGCGGGGAGCTTATTGCCGAGCTTTACAGTGAAGACATAACGTCTAAAATTAATCAAGCAAAAATAGATGAAAAATCAAGCCTAAGTAATATAAACGTAAAAAAATCAAATATTGGCATTTTGAAGAATAAGTTACAGCAACTAATCATCAAAAAAAATATTACAGAAAAAAATCTAAACAGTAATATTTTGATATCTGAAAATAATCTTGAAAAGGCTAAAGCAAATTTAGAAAAAATTGAAAGTGATTACAAAAGATATGAAAAACTATTTAAAGAAAAAGCGATTTCCGAACAAAAATACGAAGAGATAAAGACTGCTTACAACTTATCGGTTAAAGACCTCCAAAATGCCGAAAATGCACTTAAAGTGGCCATTGAGAATAAAAAAGAAGTAGACATTATATTTGAAGAGATAAAATCTCTTGAATCGAGCCTAAAAATTGCGGAATTGGATTTAAAAATTGCTGAGAATAATAGTCAGAAAATAAAAGAATTTATCAATGAACTTAATACGTACCTTAATGACTCAAAAATATACGCACATTCAAATCTTTTGATATTAAAAAAACTTTCCCAACCTTCTGAAGTAATAGCGGCTGGCCAACCGATTATCACGGCATATGAACCGTCAAAAATGTATTTTAGAGGTTATCTTCCCGAGCCATATCTTGGAAAAGTCAAAATAGGGTTAGAAGGTGAATTAACGATTGATAGCTTTGAAAATAAGGCCTTTAAAGGAAAGATTGTTTACATAAGTGACAAGTCAGAGTTTACTCCGAAAGAGGTGCAAACTCAGGGGGAAAGGGTTAAGCAAGTATTTTTAATCAAAGTGTTCGTTAACGACACTGAAAATATCTTAAAACCCGGAATGCCGGCTGACTTTTTACTGAACATTCAATGAATATAATAGAAGCAACAAATATTACCAAAAGATACAAAAAATCCGTAGCTCTTGATAATGTATCTGTCAAGATACCAAAAAAATCTTTGACCTGCATAGTCGGCCCTGATGGAGCTGGAAAATCTACTCTTTTAAAAATACTTGCTGGCGTTTTGAAATTTGACTCTGGGTATTTTTCCATATTTGGTAAAGAGATAATTAAAATGAAAGATATCGAACATTTAAAAGACAACATAGCTTTTATGCCCCAAGGCTTGGGGCTAAACCTTTATCAAAGATTAAGCATCGAAGAAAACATTAACTTTTTTGCAGACCTGCATGGGATAGATAAAAAAACGAGGGAAGATAGGAAAGTAACATTATTAAAAGCAACGGGCTTGTTGAACTTTAGAGACAGGCAGGTAAACAAGCTTTCTGGGGGGATGAAACAAAAACTTGGGATATGTTGCTCCTTAATACATTCTCCCAAGATAATAATATTGGATGAGCCTACAACCGGCGTTGACCCTATTTCAAGACGAGAACTTTACAGACTAATTTACCAATTTATTGACAAAGAAGGGGTAACAGCCGTTGTCTCCACTTCATATATGGATGAAGCAGAAAGGGGGGATACAACTCTCTTTATGCATAATGGGAAGATAATATTTAGTAGTAAGGAAAACTCAACTGAAAATTGTTTAATATATAAAAAACCAGATTTTATAGAATTTTATAACACATTAAACAACTCCGAACACTACTTTGCAACATTAGGTAGAAATTTCGTAAAATTTTTACCTAAGCAATCAATAGGTTATGAGGATTGTATAAAAGTTGAGTGCGGTATTGAAGAAAAAACATTAAAAATTATCGGGACAAGGAAATTAAACCTAAATTTAAATTCATCAAAAAGTATTGGCGGAAAAATACTCGGTCTTGAAAGTGTAACTAAAAAATTTGGTGACTTTCATGCTGTAAAAAATGTTTCTTTTGAAGTTTATAAAGGGGAAATTATTGGATTATTGGGACCTAACGGTGCAGGGAAAACTACTTTAATGAAAATCTTATTGGGTTTGTATAAACCAACAAGCGGCAAATACGACTTTTTTATAGATAATACCAACATCAAAGAAAATATCGGCTATATGTCCCAAAAATTTTCTCTTTACAATGACTTGACTGTGAAAGAAAATTTAAAGCTAAATGCTGCCATTCGAAACATAAAAAATCCAAAACTTGCCCAAAAAATCAATGAGCTCTATACAATTGGTAATCTTGAAAAGTACCAAAATGAAATTGTAGAAAAACTACCTTTAGGTATTAAACAAAGAATAGCTCTGATGTGCGCAATAGTGCATGAGCCCAAACTTGTTTTCCTTGATGAACCCACTTCCGGAGTCGATATAAGTGAAAGGGACGTGTTTTGGCAAATAATCAGATACCTTTCAAATAATAAAAATACCACATTCATAGTTTCAACCCACTTCATGAAAGAGGCAGATTTTTGTGATAAAATATGTCTTATGAATAACGGAGAAGTTGTAGAATATAATACCCCTGAAAATTTAAGGGAAAATTTTAAGAGAAAATACGGTCAACCTTATTCCATAAAAACAAAAAATCCCTATAAACTTGAAGAATCTTTGAGAAAAGCAGGATTTTATACGGATATTTTTGGTAACAAAGTCAAAGTCTTTGCTAAAAATTTAGATGATTTATCATCTCTAAATATGACTTTTTCGGCAGGTGAAGTCTCCATAGAAGACATATTTGTGGGAGCAACAGAAAATGTTGAATATTAAAAAGATATCAACGATTTATAAAAAAGAAATAAAGGAGCTGAAAAGGGATAAAATTTCAAGGATAATGGTATTTATGATGCCAATAATGATAATGTTTGTTTTTGGCTATGGAATGGCTTTGGACGTTGAGAAAATACCTTTTGTAGTATTAGATGAAGACAATTCTTATCTCAGCAGGGAATTAACATACAGCTTTATTCAAAACAGCAGATATTACAAATTTATTGGCACGGTAAAAAGTCAAAGTGAAGGTATAGAGTTGATTGACAAAGGAAAATCGAGAATGCTTCTTGTAATCCCTTCAAATTTTGAAAAAAGATTAAAAGCAAATCTCCCTGTGGACATACAAATTTTTGAGGATGGGATATTTCCATATAGAGCTTCGGTATCAATAAGTTATTCAACTATCATTACAAACAATTTTAATTTAAATTTACTCTCAAAACATAGCCAAAATAGTAAAATTACTGACATTAGAACAAGATACTGGTTCAATGAAGATATGAGACAAAAAAATGTTACTGCTTCAGGAGTCCTCCTCATAGCCCTTTTTATCGGACCGGCAATTGTTTCATCCCTTTTGGTTGTTAAAGAAAAAGAGTACGGTTCTATCTACAATATTTATACATCATCTATTAGGAAGACTGAATTCATTCTTGCCAAACAACTTTTTGTTATGTCTATTTTTATTATCAACTACTTTATATTATATTCTATGACTATCTTCCTGTTTGATGTTCCATTTAAGGGGAGTTTTTTACTCTTTAGCTTTTCTTCGGTACTTTATCTTTTGGTTTCTACCTCTCTTGGGATTCTCATATCAACATTTGTCAAGACTCAGGTAACAGCAGTTGTAGGGTCGGCAATTATATGTATTATTCCTGCAATATTATATTCAGGTTATATTACACCTGTAAGCTCAATGGCAAATGAGGCATACTTTATTGCCCACATTTTTCCAAACTATTACTATTTCAACCTTATAAAAATGTGCTATCTTAAAGGGCTTTCCTTGTATGAATATGTAAGCAATATGGGTATATTAGCAATTTTTTATCTTATTCTCCTTAGTTTATCTATTTTTAGATTTAGGAAATACGAATGATATACAGATTGATTGTTTTAATAATCAAAGAGCTTATACAGTTTTTTCGTGACAAAGGGCTACTTTTATTTGTCTTCTATCTATTCACCGGTGACCTATATATTGCTGCAAGGGGGATAGACTTGACTCTAAAAAATGCCAAGTTTTATGTAATAGATGAAGATATGTCTTATCTATCAAGAGAGCTTGTCTCAAAATTTCAAAAACCTACATTTGAATTTATGGGCTATATATCCGGATTAAAAACAGCTGAAAAATATATGTTTGAGGATAAATGTGTAGGTATAATAACAATCCCGAAAGATTTTGAAAAAAAGATACTTTCAAAATCTGAAAACTATGTCGGTATTATAGTCAACGGCACAGAGTCATCCTCAAGCTATCTTTTTGCAGGATATGCCGCAAATATAATATCCAAGTTTTCCTTGGAAAAGTCTTTCCATATCAATATTAAAAAGTTGCCTATCGTAAATCTGCAGCAAAAGGTTTTATATAACCAAAATATGGATTCTCACATATTCATGACAATAACGGAACTTTTTAGCGTTATAACCCTTCTCATACTTATACTCCCTGCATCTGCGATAATAAAAGAAAAGGAAAACGGTAATATAGAAATGCTACTTGTTTCTCCCGTCAAAATCTCCGAATTTATGATAGCAAAGGTTATTGCGATGAATGTCATTATAGTGTTAGGTGTCATTATTTCCACAATATTTATTATTAAAGGTCTCTTAAAAATTCCTTTTCAAGGGAGTTTTATGCTCTTTACACTCCTTACAATACTATACGTATTTACTTCATCAGGGATTTCTATGTTTATAGCTTCCGTAGCCAACAACATGCTTCAGGTTTCTCAAATCACAATAATGCTGCTGCTGCCTATTCTTTACCTTTCCGGCTCATGGGCACCTGTTGAAAGTATGCCATACGTTTTTCAAAAATTAACATATTTGTCACCGTTAAAATATTACCTTGAAGGCTCTTTCAGTATTATATTAAAAGGGCTTAATCTTAATTATGTCTACAAATATTTTCTTGGCACATTCTTACTCGGCGTCCCTGTATTTGCTTTTGGAGCATATTTTCTAAAGAGAAGGATTTAATCTCCTATCTCAATTTGCACAAATTTTAATCACAAACCCTTAATTCTTTTTGCTTTAGGTATTTTTTTGTGGAAAATATGTCAAAAACAACTTCTTTAGAATTAGTCTAACTTATTGTCAAATAACTTATTTACTACACAATTCCCTGATAATTATGTCTTTTTGGCAAAATATAACAAAAGTTGATCAACTTTAAATTTTTACTTGCCTTTTATTTAAAACTTTTCTAAAAAACCCTTTGTTGACTTTTTTGTTTTTTGTGTTTTAATTGTATATAGACATAACGGAGAATAAGTTGAATTTTAAAATTAGTAATAAGTTGATAAAATTTTATCAGGACAGACAAAAGAATGAAAGAAGTTAAGATAAAAAAAGGGGTAACCTTACCCTTATCCTGCAAATATGATGATAGTAATATTGGAAATATTATTCCTAAATCTGTAGGCATTACAACTGAAGACTACAAGTTGTTTAAGCCAAGACTTTTAGTAGAGGATAATACTAAAATTACACCTTCAGTTTTTCTCCTTCAGCACAAAAAGAATGAAGATTTAAAACTAAACGTCTTGGCAAATGGCATATTTAAATACGTAACCAGAGGTGAAAAAAGGAAAATATTGTCTGCCTGTGTTGAAGTTGAAGATAACTGCTTTGAATTTGATTTTAAGGCTGACAAAAGAGATATATTAAAAACTTTGCTTGAAAGTGGTTTATTTTCGGCATTTAGACAGCGTCCTTTTGACATGTTACCCGACCCGAAAAACTTGCCTGAGGTGATATTTGTAAATGCAATGGACACAAGGCCTCTTGCATATAATGCAAGCAGTATAATCTCTTTAATAAAAGATGAATTTATAGAAGGCTTACAGATTATTAGTGATATTGCTAAATCGAAGATATTGGTATGTGTCGACAAGAATTTTAACTTAGATGTTAAGGAAACAGAAAAGCTGAATATTGTCAAATTTATAGGCAATCATCCAGCCGGACTTACGGGCACACATATTCATCACCTATACCCCGTCAATGAGAAGAAAAGCGTATGGTATATCGACTTTCAAGAAGTAGCTGCAATAGGAAAACTTTTTAGTAAAAATATATTATCCGCTTATAGATATATAGCTGTTTCGGATATTATCAATCAAAAAGTAACTATTGTAAATGCTCCTTTAGGGAGTAATGTTTTTGATATTATTAATAAAGATTATGATGATAATGTAAGAATCGTTTCCGGTAACATACTATATGGCAGGAAAGTTACAAAAGATGAACCGTTTTTAGGTAGATATGACTATCAAATTACAATTTTAAATGAAATGACCGAGAGAAAATTCATGGAATGGGCATTGCCAGGTATTGACGTATTCTCTGTCAAAAATGTATTTTTATCAAAGTTATTTGGTAATAAACATGTCACATTTGATACATCTATGCATGGAAGCGTAAGACCTATAATCCCTGTTGGCTCGTACGAAAAAGTTTTCCCTTTCGACATAGAGATTACTCACCTTTTAAGGTATCTCTCTATTGGTGAGACAGAAATGGCGCAAAAACTCGGCTGTCTTGAGCTTGGTGAAGAAGACCTTGCACTTTGCACTTTTGTATGTCCAGGGAAAAATGATTATTCAAAACTTCTTAGAGAAGTATTGGACTCAATTTACAATGAAGCTTTTTGATAGTTAGGAGAATAGATGAAAAAACTTACCAAGTTTTTTGCGAAGGTTGAAAAACATTTTGTTAAAGGTGGAAAATTTGAGAGCCTTTTTCCCGTCTTTGAAATGATAGACACTTTTATTCTAACCCCGCTTAACAGGACAAAAGGGAAAACACATATAAGGGACGGTTTAGACCTCAAACGTGTAATGACAACAGTAGTTATTGCTCTTATCCCCTGTGTTATTATGGCTCTTTACAATACAGGCTATCAGGCAAACCTTGCTTATGCTCTTGACAGCAGCAAAACTGCCATAGGATTTAGACATACATTGATGGAACTATTTAATATCCCTTATGACTATAAAAGTATTAGCTCCAATTTTTTTCTTGGTAGTCTTTACTTCTTCCCTCTTTATATAATTACTCTAATAGTCGGTGGCACATGGGAGTTATTGTTTGCAGTAATAAGAAAACATGAAATAGGAGAAGCTTTTCTTGTTACTTCCCTGCTCTACCCTCTCATTCTACCACCTACAGTACCTTTATGGGAAGCAAGTGTGGCTCTTTCAATAGGTCTTGTTTTAGGAAAAGAGGTATTTGGAGGTACAGGAAGAAATATTGTAAACCCTGCACTTTTTTCAAGAGCAATCCTCTTTTTTGCCTATCCTGCTTCAATGTCGGGTGACAAAGTATGGATTGGTCTTGATTCAATATCAAAAGCCACTCCTCTTGCCGAAATGGCTTCTGCAGGGAAAATTTCTTACAGCTTAACGGATGCTTTTTTAGGATTCATACCCGGCTCAATGGGTGAAACATCAACACTTGCATGCTTGTTTGGAGCATTTGTATTAATCTATACTGGAATTGGCTCCTGGAGAATTATATTAAGTTCCGTAATTGGTCTGCTCGGCGTATCTTCGATATTCTATATGATTGGAAGCGATACAAACCATATGTTTCAACTAAACCCGCTGATACACCTTATCGTTGGGGGCTTTGCATTTGGGGTAGTTTTCATGGCTACTGACCCTGTATCTGCATCAATGACGGAGAAGGGGAAATACTATTACGGTTTATTAATAGGTGCATTAACTGCAATCATAAGAATAGTAAACCCAGCGTATCCTGAAGGAGTTATGCTTGCAATACTATTTGCCAATATTATGGCACCACTTATAGACCACTTTGTAATAGAAAGTAATATAAAAAGAAGAGAAAAAAGATATGCAACAAGAATCTAACAAAAAAATATTTCTTACGGCACTTATTTTGGCACTGTTTTTCTCATTTGTTGTATCGCTGGCTGCTGTGTTGCTAAAACCTATTCAGCAAAAAAATGAAGAGCTTGAGAGAAACAAAAACGTCCTTCTTGCTGCGGGAAAAAATATTAATAATCTTGATGAAGAGTTTAAAAAAATTAAAATATTTTACTTCGATCTTAAATCAAAAAGAGTAGAAATTGCTGATGATGTTAGTAAATATTTTAAAAACTTCAAAAAAATATCTGAAAACCCTCAAACAAGTATAAAAGTTGAAGAAGGGCTTGAAGGATTCAAAAGTATACCTGCCAAAATTCCTTTTTACGCATTTTATGAGAATGGGAATTTAGACTGTATCGTGCTGCCAATTTACGGTAACGGTTTATGGTCAACGATGTACGGTTTTATAGCTATAGAGAAAGACGGAAACACCATAAAAGGGTTAACCTTTTATGATCAAAAAGAAACACCCGGTCTTGGTGGAGAAGTGGATAATCCTAAATGGAAATCTCTCTGGAAATCCAAAAAAATATTTGATAAAAATGGTAATCTGAAAATTGAGGTTATAAAAGGAAACCCTGATAAAAATAGCGAAAATTGGCAATACCAAATCGATGGTCTCTCAGGGGCTACAATGACTACTAATGGGGTTAACTCATTTGTAAGATTCTGGCTTAGCGATAAAGGGTTTGGCTATCTTTTAAAATACCTAAATGAACACAAGGAGTTGCCAATTGAAAAGAATTAACCTATTTTTTGACCCTATTTTTAAAAATAACCCTATAGCTGTTCAGATTTTAGGAATATGCTCAGCTCTTGCGGTTACCTCAAACTTAAAAACCTCTGTAGTAATGGCCTTATCGGTTACAGCTGTATTAAGTATTTCTAACTTTGCTATAAGCGCAATCAGAAACTTTATTCCGCCAAGCATTAGAATAATTGTTGAAATGACTGTAATTGCATCACTTGTAATTGTTGCAGATCAGGTGATAAAGGCTTTTATGTACGATATTAGCAAGCAGTTATCCGTTTTTGTGGGGCTTATAATCACAAACTGTATCCTTATGGGTAGGGCTGAAGCATTTGCATTGAAAAATAAACCTATAGACAGCCTTCTTGACGGCCTTGGAAACGGTATAGGGTATGGGCTTATTCTAATTATTGTAGGTTTTTTCAGAGAAATTATCGGCTCTGGAAAACTTTTTGGCATTGAAGTATTAACTACCGTTAATAATGGCGGTTGGTACACTCCAAATGGCCTTTTTTTACTTGCCCCAAGTGCTTTTTTTCTTATAGGCCTTATTATATGGGGTGTAAAATTACTTATTAAGGAAGAAAAATAATGCTTGAAGCTTATTTAAGCCTCTTTGTAAAATCTGTATTCGTAGAAAATATGGCATTAGCCTTTTTCTTGGGAATGTGTACTTTTTTGGCTGTTTCCAAACAAATTGAGACAGCTAAGGGACTCGGTATTGCAGTAATAGTTGTACAAACAATAACCGTACCTGTTAACAACCTTATATATCAACACATTTTAAGAGAAGGCGCATTGTCGTGGTTGGGGTTTGAAAATGTAGACCTTACATTTATCGGGCTTGTTACATATATAGGCGTTATTGCAGCATTGGTACAAGTACTTGAAATGTTTCTTGATAAATTTATGCCTGCTTTATACAACGCACTTGGGATATTTCTTCCACTTATAACCGTAAACTGTGCTATTTTGGGTGGCACACTCTTTATGGTGCAAAGAAACTATAACTTTGGAGAAAGTGTTGTTTATGGTCTTGGGTCAGGTGTTGGATGGGCACTTGCTATTGTAACATTGGCGGGAATTAGGGAAAAAATGAAGTATTCTGATGTTCCAAAAGGATTAGATGGAATAGGAATCACATTTATAATGGCCGGGATTATGGCAATTGCTTTTATGCTATTTTCGGGAATTAAACTTTAATCGGGAGATTTGATGACAGTAATAGTTTTAGGTGTAGTATTTTTTACGCTAATTATATTAATCCTTGTTGGCTTTATAATAGAATCCAAAAAAAGACTTGTTCCCCAGGGGAAGTTGAAAATAATTGTAAATAACGATAAAGAAAATCCAATAATAGTAAATCCCGGGGAAAAACTTCTTAATGCACTGGCTAATAATCAGATTTTTGTTTCTTCTGCTTGCGGTGGCGGCGGCTCATGCGGCCAATGTAAAGTAAAAGTATTGGATAAAGAGCAAAAACTTTTACCCACAGAAAAATCTCATATCAATAAAAAACAAGCAAAGGAAGGGTACAGGCTTTCTTGTCAGCTCCCTGTAAAAAAAGATTTGAGAATTGAACTCCCGCCTGAAATTTTCAGTGCAAAAAAGATGGAGTGTGAAGTTATATCCAATGATAATGTTGCTACATTTATAAAAGAGTTCACTTTAAAACTCCCTGAAGGGATCGACCTTGATTTTGAAGCAGGAGGGTATATTCAAATTATAGTTCCCCCTTATGAAGTAGATTTTAAAGATTTTGACATTGGTGAGCAATATATCAAAGACTGGCAGGATACCGGCCTTTTGAGCCTTAAATCAAAGGTAGATGAAGAAGTAATCAGAGCCTACTCAATGGCAAACTATCCGCTTGAAAAAGGTATTATTAAGTTAAATGTAAGAATTGCCACTCCACCCCTTTATGATTGCACCATTCCTCCGGGAAAAGGTTCATCTTATATCTTTAGTAGAAAACCCGGCGATAAGGTTATGATAATGGGGCCATTTGGTGAATTCAAAGCATCAGATACAGATGCAGAAATGGTTTTTATCGGTGGTGGAGCAGGTATGGCACCACTAAGATCTATTATTTTTGACCAACTGTTAAGACTTAATTCCAAGCGAAAAATAAGCTTTTGGTATGGGGCAAGAAGTTTGAAAGAGATATTTTACAAGGAAGATTTTGATAATTTAGCCAAAAAGTATGATAACTTTACCTGGAATGTTGCTTTGAGCCAACCTTTGCCTGAGGACAACTGGACAGGTTATACAGGTTTTATACATACTGTTGTATATGAAAATTACCTCAAAAACCACCCTGCTCCTGAGGATGTGGAATATTATCTTTGCGGGCCACCTATGATGCTTGATTCGGTACTAAATATGCTTGATAGCCTTGGCGTTGAAAAAGAAAATATAAGATTTGATGATTTCGGAAGTTAAATGAAATACTTTATCCTTATATTTTCAGTTACCTTTTTGTTGTTTGTATTCTTTATTTTAATGATTAATAAAACAAAAAAAGGCTCCTGCGGATGCGGAGCCTCTTGTAGCTGTTCAAATAACAAGCCTAAAAAATTATAAAATTTCCTCAATTTTAACACTAAAAGTAAGTGTTTTTCCTGCCAATGGATGGTTAAAGTCTATTTTTACAAACTCATCATTTAATTCTTTAACCAATCCTCTGTACATCTGATCCTTTTCATCGCTAAGGTCAATAAACATCCCTTCCTGAACAGATTCGTCAAGCTCAATATTACCTCTTGGAATATCTGTAATCGCCTCATCCATAACGGGACCAAATGCATCTTCAGGTGCAAGGGTAATTGTTTTTTCATCCCCTTTGTTCATACCTACCAGACCTTCTTCAAGCTTTGGTAAAAGTTCATTGTTACCAAGCTGAACTTCCAATGGATTTTCATCTATCGTTGAATCAACAACAGTTCCATCCTCAATTGTCACAGAATAGTGAAATTTAATTTTTGAATCTTTTTGTACTGACATACATCACCTCATTATTTTTGGGCATTTCTAACCCTTTTGAAATACATTAGCAGTATTACATTAAATTGCAACAATTGATTTTATTTTTTATACTTTTATATTATAATTTCACTTGTAAAGGGGATAATATGAAAATTGCTATAACAGGTAAACAATGTGCAGGTAAAACAACATTAAAAAAACTATTTATAAAAAAATATGGTGGAATAGAGATAAAGTTTATCGACAAACTATATCAGATTAACGATTTACTGGGTGTCCGCAAAAACAGGGGATTTATGCAGGATTTAGGAGAAGCTGTCAGAAAATATTTCGGGCAGGATTATTTTGTAAAAGATTTTATTAAAAGAGCAACAAATTGTCAGGACAACCTTTTTTGTGATGACGTGCGCAAAGTTTTGGAATTTGAAGCAACCAAAAAAAGTGGATTTTACACGATTTATATAGAAGCAAACCCGGAAATAAGAAAACAGAGGGCACAAAAGTTAGGACTTGATTTTATTGAAAACCACCCTGCGGAAAATGAAATCATATTGTTGAGAGACAAATGTGATATTGTTATAGAAAATAATGACTCTATTGATAAATTGAAATATTTTGTTGATAATTTTGAGGCATAGTGATGGAAACTTACGCTCTTGTAAGACCCGAACATTTAAATCATCACGGTTATCTGTTTGGCGGTGTTTTATTAAAATGGATTGATGAGTATGCATGGCTTGCAGCAACCCTTGAGTACCCGGCCGCTACATTTGTAACTGTCGCTTTGAATGATATAAATTTCAAAAAAAGGGTGGAAAATGGAAGTATCTTGAGATTTCACATAAAAAATATAAAGAAAGGCAATACTTCAGTTACCTATGAAGTCAATGTTTTTGCCAAACCACCTTCGCCTGACTCTGATGAATTTCATGCATTTTCTACAGAAATCACCTTTGTAAATCTTGATAAATCTGGGAAACCAGTTAAAATTTAACCTACGTCTTTGCACTTTCCAGAAATTTCACATAAGACTTTTTTTAATGATTCAATAGTGTAAGGTTTTGTTAAGACTCCATCAAAACCGTATTCTTTAAAATTTCCAAGCACAGGATCGTCAAAATAACCTGAACTTACCACACAAACAAGCTCAGGTTTTATTTCTTTAAGATATTTAAGACATTCAAGTCCGCCCATTTTCCCGGGAACAGTCAAATCCAGAATTGCCACCTGTATATCCTTGATATTCTCCCTCAAGATTTTAATGGCCTCTTCGCCATGACTGCTTTTAAAGACTCTTAATGCAAAGTTTTTCAACATAAGACCAAGGCTATTTCTCACAAATCTATCATCATCCATCACAAGTATTCCATTAAATTTGGTAGTTATATCTTCAATATGTTCGTCCTCATTGTTTGAAACAGTACTGTTATCAGCAAGAGGTAGATATATGAAAAAAGTTGTCCCTGTACCCGGAACACTTTTAAAGGTTATGTGACCACCATGTTTATTTATAATACTCAAAGATGACGAAAGCCCAAGCCCAGTACCATCTTGCTTTGTAGTAAAATATGCGTCAAAAATCTTTTTCTTAATTTTCTCATCAATACCGCAACCGTTATCCTCTATTATAACTTCAGCATATCGCCCTTTGGGTACAGCATATTCACCGACCAAAGTGTCTTTATCCATTTCACAATATCTCGTGTGGACTCTCAAAATATTTGTTTTTTTGTCCATTGACTGCAAAGCATTAATAAGCATATTCTGTATTACCTGACTAATCTGACCTTCATCTCCGTAAACGATTAAAGGCTTTAAGTAAAGGTTTATATTGGTTATAACATTAGCACCTGATAAAACAACTTTCATTATCTCACTTACAGTTTTGTTGAGATTAAAGTGAGTCTTAACTGGCTCTCCACCTTTTGCAAAAGCTATCAATTGTCCCGTAATGGATTTTGCCTTTCTAACAGTTTCTTTTACATCATCAGTCAGGGATTTAATCTCAGGATTGTCAATAAGATGAAGTCTTATAATCTCGATCGAATTCAACACGGCTGCAAGCACGTTGTTAAAGTTGTGTGCAATACCACCTGCAAGTTGACCAAGAGACTCTATTCTTGCTATCTGGTTTATACTTCTTTCATTGTTGATTACACTGGTCAAATCCCTTATAACAACAATCGCTAAATCAATATCACCATCATCGGTATAAATTTTTGATACTGAAATAGAAACTATTAAACTTTCGTGATTTTTCTCCAATCTGAAAGCCTTTTTAAAAAGATGTTCATCAGAAGATTTATCATAGATGCCTGATAATATATCTTCAGTAACCAAATCATCATCATTGTAAATCTTAAAACATTCTGAAAAAGATTTGCAATTTCCAAAACTCTTTAGACTTTCAGCAAAGCTGTTGAGCATTACAATATTTTTATTCCCATCAAGTACAATCACTGCATCGCCTATATTTTCAAGAACCTTTTCAATAAGCTCTTTATCCCTTTCAATCTGTTCATATGCGCATTTTATTTCTGTTAAATCTTTATAGACACACAATACAGCCGGATTCCCTTCATATAAAATTTTAGTTGATGTCACATCCACTTCAAATATTCTCCCGGTGGTGTCTTTTAAAAAGAGTAATCTGTTTAAAATATGGCTATCAGATTTCAATAAATCAGAGAAACAGGATTTTTCCCCGTAAATAAAATCATATGGCGAATATTTATAAATTTCACCCCGGGAAATTTTAAGCATTTCAAGGGCTTCATTGTTGGCAAAAAGATATTTATCATTTGAAATAATGGTTACAGGAAGCGGCAAAAATTCAATAAGACGCTTATATTCTTCATTCTTTTCCAACAACTCACTTTTAAACTTTTCTATCTCAATTTTGTATCTGACAATACTGTCCCCTATTCTTTCAAACTCTGAAAATTTAAAAGGAAAATTTTTTATTTCAAAATTATCTGAATTATCCTTTATAATATCAAGAATTCCACCTTCGTCTTTTCTAAGAAGCCTTGTATAATAAAATGAAAACAGATAAAATGAAGTCAAAACACCAATAAGAATCAACAAAATAAATACCAACTGCCTTTTGAGGTCAGCAGAAAACTCTTTTTCTTTTTCGATTAATATTTCATTTACTTCATCCTCAAAAAGCCCACAGCAAATTACCCATTTCCACTGCGGAAATGCCTTTGCATATGCAATTTTTTTTACATACTCATCTTGCCCTCTTAGCCAGTAATAGCTTAAATATCCCCCTTCAGGCTGTAAAGAGAGTTTTAGTAGTTCATTCCCCACCTGCACACCATCTTTATCCACATACCAGAATCTTGTTTTGCCAATTAATTCCTTTTTTATGTGGACAAGATATGTACCTTCAAAGTCAAAAATAAAAATATAGCCGGATTTACCAAATCTGACATTCGAAGCTTTAGCAAGAATATCTTTTTTTGCATCTTCGATGATATCTTCAATATATTCTCCGGTGCCAATTATTAATCCAAGTTCGGGCAAATATTTGATATAGGATATCTTCTTAAACTTATTCCCCTCCATGCCGGGCTTTGACCATATATACTCGTAAAAACCTTCTTTTTTATTTTTGGCTATATCAATCATATCTTTAACGACAAAACGCCCTTCTGAATCCTTGATAAAACTTAAATTTGTCCCTTCCAATTCAGGCTTGTCAGCATTTAAAATTTCATTTCCATCCATATCTATTGCAAAAAAATACCCTCTACCATTGTTATATCTTATCTCTCTCAGAGATTCCTTAACGATAGTCAAAGTAGCTTGTTTTCCTATAAGGTTTATGTACTTTTTGTATAGATTTGAGGCTATTTTTGAAGCAGTTTCAACTTCTGACTTTACAACTTCTCTTGCTTTTCTCTTACTTTCTGAAACGGAAAAGTTAATGGATTCAAGGATATCATCCACCTTACTCTTGATTAACTTTTTCTGGTATTCAAGATACTCATTTTTAGTGTTTTGAATATTTATAATATATTGATAATACGAGAAAAATACGAGAGTTGATATAACAATTACGCCAACAATAGATATAACTATTAAAAAATATCTGATTAAATAAGAAATAAAGCTTACTTTCTTCCCATTCACCATTGCCAATTTTACAATTAATGTTAGACTGTGTCAAATCAAAATAAAAACTGCCGCATTTTTTTGCGGCAGTTAACATATAAATTTAAGGATAATATATCAGCAGATTTTCAATATAATTTTTATCCTCTTCAAAGCTTTTCAAAACATCTTTATACATCCTTAGTTTAAGCTCTTTATAAATATTTCTTCCTTTATTCATCCCTTTTGCAAATTCAAAAACTCCGTTTTTAAGTGACTGCAAATCGTCAAAGCTCTTTAATATCCCATATTCTTCAGCCTGACGGGCTGTCAGTCTTTTCCCGGTCAAAAGCATATCCTGCAGTACTTTAAACCCAACAGCTTTTTTTGCATATTCCACCATTGAAGGTAAAAAGGGTATTTTTACGTCCACTTCCGGAAAACAGAAAAATCCTTTATCATTTTTCATAAACCTAAAATCGCACGCACAGGCAAGCAGTGCACCGTTTCCAAAAGCATGACCGGTTATTTCTGCAATCACAGGTATAGGATATGAAAGGATTTTTTTGAAAACTTCATTCATTTTATTTAAAAAATCTTTTATACTCTGAAAATCTTTTGATGCAAATCTGCTCATTATAAAATTCAAATCTACGCCCTGTGACCAATTTTTTTCATCGCTCGATGTAATTACCAAAGCAGTGGCATCGCTATTTTTTTCTACTTCATCAAGAGCTTCAAGCAATTTAACCGCAAATTCAATATTTTGTTTATTTTCTCCGTTATCCAAAATAATATATGCAATATTATCTCTAATTTCCGTTTTGATCATTACTTTCCCCCTTTCAATTTTTCACTGAACCTCGATATCACTTTCATAAAATTGAGATTTTCTTTATTATACATTGCAACATCTTCAAGAGAATTACTAACATCCTCTTTGATAATATTGTTTATTATCTGTTTGCACCCTGCCAGGGTTTCATATGGGTTATCAGCAATCTCATTTGCTATTTCCATTGTATTTTGTAGCAATGACTCATTTTCAAAAACCTCCGAAACCAATGAGATTTCATAGGCCTTTTTCGCATCAATGTCCTTTCCGGTGAAAGCCAGATATTTTAAATTGCCAAAACCTATAATATATGGAAGCCTTTGTAAAGAACCCATATCGGCAACAATTCCAAGTTTTGTCTCTCTGAGTGAGAAGACAGCGTTTTTGGAGCAAAACCTCAAATCACACGCAGCAATAAAATCCAATGCTCCCCCGATACAATAACCATTGACAGCCGATATATAAATCTTTTTCCCTTTTTCAATTCTGTTCATCCCTTCCTGCATTATTTTTATTGTCTCATAAAGTTTTTGTTTATCATTGGTAAATATGAGATCCTGAAATCTTTCACCAAAATCATAAATATCAAGCCCTATTGAAAAATCTTTAACATCAGAATAAAAAACAGCTACCTTAATATCTTTGTCATTTTCAATCTCATCTAAGACCTCAGGAAGCTCTTCCCAAAAATACCAGTTTAACGCATTCATCTTTTTTCCATTGTTGAATTTTACAAGCCCCACCTTCCCTTCTTTGGTTATTTCAAAAAAATTATAAGGCATTTTATTTCCTCCTGAAAAGTTTATCAAATTGCCTTTCCAATTGATTGTAAATTTTTATATTTTCAAGTGATTTTATAATTTTTTCCGGATTTGTTATAAAGTCATCTATAAACACTATCTCAGAGAGTTTCAGGTAAGATTTCAGTGGGCTTTCGTAAATACTTCCTGTCAGCTTTTTCAATACGGGATAAACACCCTCATTTTTCAGTTCTTCCATTATAAATCCAGTTCTTTCAATAAGTTTATTCAAGTAAAACAAAATTCTCTCATCTACACTATCTATATAATCCCGGTGTCCCGGCAAGAAAACTCTTTCTTCAATATTTTTTAGTTTTAATATAGTCTTGCAAAATTCATCATAATTTAAAAATCTACTTTTAAAATCCTGAATATTCACATCAAGAAGAGGTGTCTGAAATATATCTCTCAGCACAACATCACCGGTTATGGCACAATTATCAACAAGATAAACAATATCACTCTGAGAATGGCCTGGGCAGGGGATATAGTTAATTTCAAGGTTTTTAAGTATATCCATTGATTCTTCAAGCAAAGTGATATTTTCAGGCATGGGAACTTCGTTTTTAAATCTTACCAAAACGTTTTCAATAATATTAATTTCATCCGAAGAAAAACCGAAATCTTTAATAATATTTAAAAATCCATTTTTTCTCTCATCAAATCTTAAAAATCTTAAATAATCGTGCCTGGACAATATTATTTTGCTGTCAGAATTTTTTGATAGAAAATCTATAAGCCCGTAATGGTCAGCATGACAATGGGTAACAAATGTATACTTTAATTTGCCAAGATTTACATTTTCTTTCAGGTACTTATTCGCCTCTTCAGTAAAGGGTCCTGTGTCAAAAAGCACATCAAAATCATCATACTTCTTTACATAAAAATGTACAGGCCCAACCGGATAAGGAGTGTTTACCGTATGTTTCTCTATCATAATTCCTCGTAACAAGAAAAAAAGGGGGGATTCCCCCTTTTAGAAAATATATTTTTCTGCCTCAATTGCAGCAGCAGCTAAATTTCTCTTGGCCTGCAAAAGACCTGTTGCATCATATTTGGTAAATCTTCTTATACCACTTAAAATCATCATCAGATTATCACCTTCTTCCACAAAAAAGGCAGCTTTTCTTGCAGCCTTAGCAATAATTTCAACTGCATCAAATGTGAACACCTTAACGGCATCAGCCATAAGTGCAGCTTTCTTCTCAGTTACTTTGCCAAGATTCTTTTCAGCTCTAAGCACAGCACTTTCGATTGCAAAAATCTGAATAGCAATATCAGCTAACGCCAAAAGTGTTTCCTGCTCTTTAACAATTTTATCCATAAATTTTTGAGCTGCAGCTCCGGAAACTACAAGATAAAGTGTCTTTAAGTTTTTCAGTAACTCTTTTTCAACTGCAAAAGGTGCATCTGTATCAATTTCATCAAATGACGGCGTCATAAGTGCTTCTATTGCCTTCATTGCCTCTTTCTGGAATGGCAATTCACCTTTCATTGCACGTCTTAACATCATTCCTGGAATTAGAAGTCTGTTAACCTCATTTGTCCCTTCAAAAATTCTATTGATTCTTTCGTCTCTGTAAAATCTTTCAGCAGGATACTCTTGGATAAAACCATATCCACCAAATATTTGAACAACTTCATCTACTACTTTTGCAAGGACATCAGAGCAGAATACCTTTGAAATAGAACATTCAATAGCATACTCTTCAATCCCTTTCTGATATTCTTCATAATAGTTATCAATATTTTTGTCTATTGTTGCAAGTTTGTCGTCCAAAAGACCTGCAAGTCTGTAAATAAGTGATTCTGAAGCGTAAACATAAGCAGTCATATCAGCAATTTTTTCTTTTATTGCTCCAAATTTACTGATAGGAAGGTTAAACTGCTTTCTTTCGTTAGCGTATTTAATACCTTCAGAAAGTGCATATTTAGCAGCACCATTTACAGCAGCACCAAGCTTAAACCTTCCAACATTAAGAACGTTAAAAGCAATCTTATGCCCTTTTCCAACTTCACCAAGAACATTTTCTACAGGCACTTTACAGTTATTTAAAATAACCTGACGAGTTGAAGAGCCTTTGATACCCATTTTTTTCTCTTCAGGACCAAGCTCTAAGCCCTCAAAAGTCCTTTCAACAAGAAATGCCGTAAAATGCTCTTTATCAATCTTAGCAAAAACAGTAAAAAGATCAGCAAAGCCCGCATTTGTAATAAACTGCTTTGTACCGTTTAAAATATAGTATTTTCCATCTTCGCTTAAAGTTGCAGTGGCTTTTGCACCAAGAGCATCACTTCCTGAGCCGGGCTCAGTCAAACAGTATGCAGCAATCCATTCTCCAGTAATAATTTTTTCAAGATACTTATCTTTTTGCTCTTTTGTACCGTAATACACAAGCGGCAAAGTTCCAATACCTGTATGAGCAGCATAAGCTACAGAAAAAGAACCACTTGGTGCAATTTTTTCAGCAACCAGCATACTTGTTGCTTTATCAAGCTCAAGTCCGCCGTACTCTTCAGGCGCATCAATCATTAAAAGCCCAAGCTCACCGCTTTTTTTCATATGAGCCACAACTTTGTCAAAGTCCTGCTGGTCAATAGCTTCAATATCAGGCATTACCTCATTTGTCACAAATTCTTCAGTAGTTTCAGCAATCTGCTTTTGCTCGTCGCTGAAATCCTCAGGGGTAAAAACATCATCTTTTGAAACTTCAGTCAGTAAATATTCAGCACCTTTTAAAAGTTTCTTTTCCATAGTATTCTCCTTTATATCATTATTTTAACAATTCAAAAATTCCTGCAGCACCCATACCGCCACCGATACACATACTAACCATTCCATATTTTACATCCCTTCTTTGCATTTCACTTAGAAGAGTTGCAGTCAATTTTGAGCCAGTACAGCCAAGAGGGTGACCAAGTGCAATTGCACCACCATTTACATTTACTATATCAGGATTAATATTGAGTTCATTCAATACAGCAAGTGATTGTGCTGCAAATGCTTCATTTAGCTCAATAAGCCCAATATCTTTTAGCTCAAGGCCAGCCATTTTAAGGGCAGCAGGAATTGCAGCAACAGGCCCAATCCCCATTATTTCCGGAGCCACACCTTTAGCAGCAAAACTTATAAATTTCGCAATAGGTTTGAGTCCTGTCTTTTTTAAATATTCTTCACTTACCACAAGCACAGCTGCAGCTCCATCTGTCATCTGTGAAGAGTTACCGGCAGTTACACTCCCGTCCACCTTGAAAACCGGTTTTAGTTTTACAAGCCCTTCAATAGATGTATCAGCTCTTGCTCCATCATCAATTGTAACTACTTCTTTGACTTTTCTTACCTTATTCTTTTCGTCAACAGATGTGTATTCTACTTCAACAGGAACAATTTCTTCAGCAAATTTTCCATCATTTATAGCCTTAATAGCTTTCATATGACTATTGTAGGCAAATTCATCCTGTTCTTGTCTTGATATATTATATTTAGCAGCTACAAGCTCAGCTGTCACCCCCATTGACGCATAAGTTTCAGGCCATTCAGCTACAAGTGATGGATTGGCACTATATTTATTACCACCCATTGGCACCATAGTCATTGATTCTGCACCACCTGCGATAATGCAGTCAGCAAACCCAGCCATTATTCTTTCAGCTGCCATTGCAATAGTTTGCAGCCCACTTGAGCAAAATCTGTTTACTGTCACAGCCGGAACTTCAATTGGCAGACCAGCTTTAAATGAAGCAACTCTTGCCATATTCATCCCCTGCTCTGCTTCAGGAAAAGCGCATCCAATAATTACATCATCAATTGTCATTGGATCTATTTCTGTTTTTTCAACCAGATATTTTATAGCAGCTCCTGCCAAATCATCCGGCCTCATATCTTTAAATTTCCCTTTTTTGGCTTTACAGCCCGCAGTCCTGTAAGCTTTTACAATATATGCATTTCTCATTTTATCTCCTCCACCTTGATTAGTTTCTAAGAGGTTTATTTTTCTTCAACATATGTTGAATACGCTCTATTGTTTTCTTCTGAGTACACAGTTTTACAAAAGTTTCTCTTTCAAGCTTAAGCAGGTACTCTTCAGATATCAAAGTCCCGGCATTTACATCACCACCGGTAATTACATCAGCAATCATCGAACCCAAATACTCTTCATACTCAGTTATAAATCCACCCATCTTCATATTCCATAACTGACTCTTAATACTTGCAGCCACACTTCTTCCAGGCGCCTTAAGCTCTGTAAGTGGTTTTTTAGGTCTATAATTTTTAGACATAGCAATAACTTTCATTTTTGCATCATAAATAAGTCTGTCAATATCCATAGTAACTGTATCGTTATCATCCATATACCCAAGATCATAGAGCTCGTAAGCACCCATTGATACTTTAGCCATTGCTATATTCATAAAGTTTTTAAATATAAAAGGGGAAACGTCAGTATTAAATTTTTCTGCTTCCTGAATTGCTCTAATTGCCATCTCCTTTGTGCCTCCTCCTGCCGGAAGAAGACCAACACCTATTTCGACAAGCCCCATATAAGTTTCTGCGTGAGCATTTATAGCATCGGCATGAAGACAAAACTCACACCCTCCGCCAAGAGTCATATTAAATGGCGCTGCAACTACAGGCACGTGTGAGTATTTTATAGCCATTGCAGCATCTTGAAATGCCTTAACCATCATATTGATATCATCAAAGGCGCCTTCAGCTATTGCAACTGCAAGCATTGCCAGATTTGCACCTACAGAAAATGCCTTCCCCTGATTAGCTATCACCAACCCAACACCTTCCTCTTCTGCACGCTTAACAGCTTTTTTAGTCATTGAAAGAATATCACCGCTTATAGAATTCATCTTGGAATGAAATTCAAGGCAGAAAACGCCGTCACCAAGATCAATTATTGAAGCACCTTTATTACTCTCAACAACTTTACCCTGTCTTTTTAAAATATTAAGATTTATAGTGGTTTCTTTCTGTTCAAGTTCCTTGTACTCACCTGCAATTATGTCATAATAGTACTGCTTTGAATTTTCAAATTTATAAAATGACTCAATGTTTTTAAGAGCCTCTGGTACAGCAACACCATCTTGTTCACATTTTTTAACAAATTCTTTGACACCTATTGCATCAAATATTTCAAATGGCCCAAGCTCCCAGTTATAACCCCACTTCATCGCGTTATCTACATTTACAATATCGTCTGATATTTCAGGGATTCTTTTGAACGTGTAGATAAGGCCATCTCTCAAAAGCCTCCATGCAAACTGGGAAGCTTTATCATTCCCATTTACCATTACCTTTATCTTCTGTCTTACATCATCAAGCTGTTTTGTTTGGCCTACCGATGCAAATTTAGGTTTAACAGATTCCTTAAATTGTCCGTCCTTGAGATCATAGTAAAGAGTAACTCTTCCTGACTCATTTTTGACTTTTTTATAAAACCCCTGTTTTGATTTATTCCCCCAAAGTCCGCTATCAACCATTTTCTGAAGAAATTCAGGTATCTTATAGATATCTCTTTCATCATCTTCCTTTAAAAGTTCGTAAGAGTTTTTACCGATATGAACAATAGTATCAATACCTACAAGGTCAGCCAATTTAAAAATGGCTGTTCTTGGCATACCTATTGCAGGTCCTGCCGCCTGGTCAGCTTCCTCAACAGTCATATCAAGATCCATGAGATGTTTGAACGCAGAGTAGATAACGTAAACGCCAATCCTGTTACCTATAAAATTGGCTGTATCCTTGGCATATACGATACCTTTACCTAAACGTTTACTGATAAATTCGGACATAAAATTAACAACTTCATCAGAAGTGTATCTGGATGGCACTATCTCCATCAACCTCATATATCTTGGCGGATTGAAAAAGTGAGTCACCAAAAAATTTGGCCTTATCTTTTCAGGTAAAAACTCTGCCATTGTGTTTACAGATAAGCCACTTGTATTTGTTGAAATAATAACATCATCCCTCTTGAGATTAGGAACAACCTTTTCCACAAAAAGCTTTTTCTTGATTTCCATATTTTCTACAACTACTTCTACAATCCAATCACAGTCAGAAATAAGGTGCATGTCATCTTCGAAATTACCTACTTTTATATTTTTAGCAAAATCCTTAAGATAAAATGCAGCAGGCTTCATTGATATGAGGTTATTCAAAGCATTGTTGACTATCCTGTTTCTGAATCTTTTGTCACTTTCCGTAACCCCCTGAGCCTTTTCCTCTTCTGAAAGCTCTCTTGGAACTATATCCAGCATTACAACATCAAGCCCGGCATTTGCAAGGTGTGCGGCAATAGTTGCCCCCATTACGCCGGCACCCAAAACTGCAGCCTTTTTAATTTGCTTCATCACAGTCCTCCATATTTTATTATACTGAACAGCAATTCACTTACTTATAGCACACTTTATCTTTACGTGCAAGTAAAACAATCACCATTTTCATCATAAAGGCACTCAATCTTATCTTTATATTTTTCATATATTACCCTTCTCTTAAGTTTCAAAGTAGGTGTCAACTCACCACCATCTATGGTAAACTCAACTGGCACAAGAACAAATTTTTTGATTGTTTCATATTTGGCAAGTTTTTTATTCACCTCATCTATCCTGCTTTGATATAATTTTAGTATCTCTTCTTTGGTGACAAGATCTGATGCATCAAGATAGTTTAACTTATTCTCTCTTGTAAATTCATAAAGTCTCTCAAAGTTAGGTACAATTACTGCAGTCAGATAAGGCTTTTTGTCACCGTACACAAATGCATTACTTATATATTTATCCAGCTTTAGTTCATTTTCTATCGGCTGAGGTGCTATATTCTTGCCACCTGATGTAATTATCAGCTCCTTCAGCCTGTCTACAATATAAATAAAGCCATCTTCATCTATCCTTCCTACATCCCCGGTCTTAAACCATCCATCCTCTGTAAACGCCTCTTTTGTAGCCTCTTCATTCTTAAAGTATCCAAGCTTTGTCACCATCGGCCCCTTTAGTAGCAATTCATCCTGTTCTCCCAACTTTGCATACGTTTCCTCAAACAGCGTCCCAACTGAGCCAAATCTTACGTGTGTAAAATTATTGATACAAACTCCCGGGCTTGTTTCTGTAAGGCCATATCCTTCAAAAATAGGAACACCTATCGCCCAAAAAAACTCATTTATCGTCTTATCAAGGGGAGCACCACCTGAAACACAATATCTTATTTTACCACCAAGTCTTTCCCTTATCTTGCTAAAAATCAATCTGTCAAAAAACTTCCTTTTCATCCTAAGAAAGTTATCTCTTTTACCCTCAATATATTTCTTATGAACATACTCTTGGGAAACCTTTATACCTGAGTGGATAAGGTTTTTTTTGAATGAAGGCATTGAGTGAATATTTTCAAATATCCTGGAATACATCTTTTCGAAAAGTCTTGGCACGCTAACCATTGCAGTCGGTTTAATTTCAACCAGGTTATCCGGCACCTTTTCAATGCTTTCTGCATAAGCAATTGTTGCTCCTCTGTAAAACGGTATATAATAACCAACTGCCCGCTCTAAAACATGGCTTAAAGGAAGAAAACTTAAAAAGATATCATCCTTGTTGACTTCTGGGATTTTTTTGGTGCCAAGTATAATTTCAGATATAAAATTATAGTGCGTCAACAACACCCCTTTTGGAGTACCAGTAGTCCCTGAAGTATAAATAATTGTCGCCACCTCTTCTGTATCCATATTGCTGTAAACATTTTCAATTGCCGCCTCATCAACAGGGTCAAGATCTTCAGAAATCTCCATTAGTTGCAACATAGAATCAGCCGGAAAAATTTTATGGGTAAGAAACCTGTCAAAAGTCACAACACGCTCAAGGTATTTTAATTCATCCTTGATCTGAAATATCTTATTATACTGAGTCCTATTAGAAACAAACAATACCTTTGCTTCAGAATGATTCAAAATGTATTTAATCTGCTCCGGTGTACTGGTAGGGTAAATAGGCACATTTATTGCGCCAATAGAGAGTATTGCAAAATCTGCCTCAGCCCAAAATGGTCTGTTTTCAGAAAGAATCGCAATTTTATCACCCTGTTTGACACCAAGCCTCATTAAACCTCTGGCAGCCATCATTACTTTAATATAAAACTGTTTAAAGGTAATATCTTCCCATTTCCCCTTTCTCTTAAACCTGAAAGCAGGCTTATCAGGGTAAATTTCAGAGTTTTTTTTCATAATTTGCGGTAAAGTTTTAAATTCAAACTCCAACATAAAGCCCCCTTATTTTTATGAACGAGCATTCATTCAATACAAGTAAAAAGATAATTTGTCAAGTTTTAAAAACATATTTTA